>NZ_JBQLZL010000032.1:0-1606 GCF_052168255.1 Almyronema sp.
GGGGGGTGGGGAGAAGGGGGTGGGGGAGAGGGGGAGATAGGGGGAAGGTGTAGGCGATCGCCTGTTGCTGTAGAGGGGGTTGAGCTGTTGGATACTCTACCGCGCTAGCCTAACGCATCAGAGGCTATTGATAAATGTGCTGAATGCGCCAGACTATGGGGTTAAAGCAGCAAAGCAAAGCCAAAGCCTAAAAGCTTGTCTTCTAGTTTAACAACCTTACTATTGCTAAAATATGGCAGCCGATTTTGAAAAAGGAGCCACGCCAGCTAGAGCAGGGTATACGCTGCCCGTGTTTGCCTGTGCGGCGGCGATCGCTGCTTTGCGCTACTTGCAGAGCCAGTTGAGGACAGAAATTGTAGCGGTTGATTTGATCAATCCGGCGCAGAAAGCGGAAATTCCGGTTGAGCAGGTGGCGCAATTGCCAGATGGTTCAGCCTTGGCGGTAACGCGCAGCGATCCCGGTGACAACTTAGACCTAACTCGCCATACCCCGGTTTGGGCTGTGGTGCAATGGGCTAAACCCGCTCAGACAGAAGCGATCGCCTTAGCCGGGGGAGACGGCATCGGACGGCAACAGCAAACGGGGGAAGCAGCCATTTATGCTTATGCGCGGCAACTGTTTCAGGCGAATTTAGCACCACTGCTGGCGTCGAGACAAAAAATTCAGGTGACGATTATTTTACCTGCGGGTAAAGCCCTAGCAGAGCGAACCTCTAACGCTGCTTTTGGCATTGTTGAGGGTCTGTCATTGCTGGGAACTAGCGGCATTGCTCAACCGCTAAGTGCGCCGGGGCAGCTAGAAGCCTTTCGAGCCGAGCTACGACAGAAAGCACAAACTGACGACACGTTGGTTTTTTGCCTGGGTGAAAATGGGCTGAATTTGTCGCTACGGCTGGGAATTGCCGCTGATCGCAGAATTAAAACGGCTAACTGGCTAGGGCCGCTGCTGGTAGAAGCGGGGCTACAGGGGATTCAAGAAATTCTACTCTTTGGCTATCACGGCAAGCTGATCAAACTCGCAGGCGGCATTTTTCATACCCACCACCATGTTGCCGATGGCCGTCAGGAAATTTTGGCAGCTCACTGTGCCGCTCAGGGATTGCCCACGGCAACGACTCAAACAGTTTTGGCCAGTTCTACCGCAGAAGCGGCCTTGACGCACCTGAGACAGTTGGACAACGCCGATAAAACCGATTGGGTAAATGCAGTTTATAGCGCCATCGCTCAAACAATTGACCAGCGAACAGTCGCTTATATTCAAAAACAAGCCAATGTCTGCGTCACGATTGGTAGCGTCTTGTTTGATCGCGATCGCCAAATTTTGGTTAAAAGCAAACAGGGATCTCGGATCCTAGCGAAGATTTGCTAATCTAGTTAAAACATTTTTTTACATTTTCATGCGCAGTTTGCTGATGATTCCTGACATCAGCTTCTTTTTATACTCAGTTTCCGTAGTTTTGCTCACATCGCTTTTAACCCCACAGGGGATCTGTCCACAAAGTGCCCCTATTGAAAACCAGGCTGTTTGTAGGCAGATATTTGCTAATCCCTCGGCTCAGGTTGGCTCAACCTCGCCCACTCAATCGTTAAGATCCGTCGATTGAGC
>NZ_JBQLZL010000032.1:1706-38284 GCF_052168255.1 Almyronema sp.
CCATCTCTAAAGCCCATCTCTAAAGCTTTGATAACAAGCAGGCTTAAAGACGGCTTTTACCTCTTAACTGATTGTTATTTCGTTCACCTCTACCACAGGACTAAGCCCGTGACCCTTCAAACCGAAAGCGCAACCCCTCCCGTCGCTCCCAATCTGCGAGACGTTAATCGGCAGATGCTGATCATTCTAGATTTTGGCTCACAATACTCTGAGCTGATTGCCCGTCGCATCCGCGAAACTCAGGTATATTCTGAGGTGCTTTCTTACCGCACAACGGCTGAGCAGCTACGGCAGCTCAATCCTAAAGGCATTATTCTTTCTGGCGGGCCAAGTTCAGTTTATGACGCTGGCGCTCCCCACTGCGACCCTGAAATTTGGGACTTGGGCATTCCTGTTTTGGGAGTTTGCTACGGCATGCAATTAATGGTGCAGCAACTCGGTGGCCAAGTTGAGCGGGCAGAACGCGGCGAATATGGCAAAGCCTCGCTGCATATTGATGATCCAACCGATTTGCTCACCAACGTAGAAGACGGTTCAACCATGTGGATGAGCCACGGGGATTCAGTCGCTGCCATGCCTGCTGGGTTTGAGACGCTAGCCCATACTGACAATACGCCTTGTGCTGCGATCGCCGATCATGGCCGCAAGCTCTATGGGGTGCAGTTTCACCCAGAAGTGGTGCATTCACAAGACGGCATTGCTTTAATCCGTAATTTTGTTTATCACATTTGCGACTGCGAACCCACCTGGACGACCGAAGCCTTTGTTGAAGAAGCCATTCGTGAAGTCAAAGCCAAAGTGGGTGAGAAGCGGGTGCTGTTGGCGCTCTCCGGTGGGGTCGATTCTTCAACGCTGGCCTTTTTGCTCCACCGCGCAATTGGCGACCAGCTCACCTGTATGTTTATTGACCAGGGCTTTATGCGTAAGTATGAGCCTGAGCGCTTGGTGCAGCTTTTTCGAGATGAGTTTGCCATTCCGGTTCATTATGTCAATGCTCGCGATCGCTTTATTGAACGCATTGCTGGCGTCACCGATCCGGAAGAAAAGCGCAAACGCATTGGCCATGAGTTTATTCGCGTTTTTGAAGAAGAATCTAGACGCTTAGGCCCTTTCGACTACCTGGCTCAGGGAACCCTTTATCCCGACGTGATTGAATCAGCAGACACCAACGTCGATCCTAAAACGGGAGAGCGGGTCGCAGTTAAAATCAAGAGCCACCACAATGTCGGCGGTTTGCCTAAAGATTTGCAGTTCAAGCTAGTTGAGCCGCTGCGTAAGCTATTTAAAGACGAAGTTCGCAAAGTTGGGCGCTCTATTGGTTTGCCGGAAGAAATTGTGCGGCGTCATCCTTTTCCGGGGCCAGGTTTAGCCATTCGCATTATTGGCGAAGTCACGGCTGAACGGTTAAATATTCTGCGCGATGCCGACTTTGTCGTTCGTGATGAAATCCAAAAACAGGGCATGTATCACGATTTTTGGCAGGCATTTGCCGTATTACTGCCCATTCGTAGCGTTGGTGTGATGGGCGATCAGCGCACCTACGCTCATCCGGTGGTGCTGCGGCTGATTGCCAGTGAAGATGGCATGACAGCCGACTGGTCGCGGGTGCCCTATGACCTGTTAGAAACGATCTCTAACCGCATGGTCAATGAAGTCAAAGGCGTCAACCGGGTGGTCTATGACATTACCTCTAAGCCACCTGGCACCATTGAGTGGGAATAAGAGCCTCTGGGGTTCTAGTGCTTGCGTTCTCAGACTGGGCGCTGGGAACTCGGCGCTGGCAGGTTTTGGAGAATTTGCCCTGGCGATTGCAGCTTGAGAATAAGGGAGGTAGCTAAAAAACGCGGCAGAATGAGGGTATTTGTTCGATAGCTTTTGGGTTTTATGGGTAGGTTTGCTGGCTTAATTGCGACCCTGCTGGCTGGGATTTGCAGCTTGTGGCTGACAAGCTGCGCTATTCCCCAGGTCAGCGCTGAAGATCGGCTATTTCTCAATTTGTCTTTAGAGTATTTAGGCCGCTATGAGTTGCCGCAGCAAGACTTTGAAGGGACTCCGGTTGGTGGACTGTCTGCGATTACCTACGACGTTCAGCGCGATCGCTTTTATGCTCTCTCCGACGATCGCGGCAACTTAGCACCGCCTCGGTTTTACGCGTTAAAGCTAGAGGTGCCAACTGAGCCGACTGCCGATTTAGGCTCGGTGACCATTGAGCAAGTGACTTTGTTGAAAGACGAAGCGGGCAATCCTTACCCGGCCAATCAACTCGACCCAGAGGGGATGGGACTGTCTCCTCGTCAAAGCCTATTGATCGTCAGCGAAGGAGATGCCGCTGATGTTCCTCGGCTAGATGAATATGACTTGGCCAGCGGCCAGCTTAAAACTCGCTTTCGCATTCCTGAGCGTTATCTACCGTCTGAGGATGAAGCGGAGACAAAAGGCGTACAGAATAACCTTAGCTTTGAGTCGCTTACGATTAATGCTGTCCCAGGCAGTACTGCCTGGGTAGAACCGTTTCGCCTGTTTATGGCTACAGAAGGGCCGCTACAGCAAGACTTAGACGACGATATTGCGATCGCCCCCAAAAATCGCTTTTTACACTACCTCATTGGTCAAGACCAATCCACCTTGATTTCAGAGCATCTTTATCCGCTCGATATTGGCCCCACCGGAACCCTGCTGACAGGTTTGAGCGAACTGCTAACGCTCGATCAAGGCGGGCACTTTTTAGCCTTAGAGCGATCGCTCGGATTCAAAGGCTTTGACATTCGGCTCTATCAGCTTTCAACCGGAGGAGCCACTGACATTTCTACCGTCGAAAGCTTAAAAGGAGATGTCAGCACCATTCAGCCCATTCAAAAACGCTTACTGCTGAACCTGGCTAGCGCCGACTTACCACTGGATAATTTTGAAGGCATGACCCTGGGGCCAGATTTATCAGGGGGCGATCGCAGTTTAATCTTAATCAGTGACAACAACTTTGAAGCGCAGCTACCAACGCAAATCTTAGTGTTTCGGCTACGGCAATAGCCCCAGCCAGCGATCAACCTAACCTTGACTTAACTTTACCCTCAGCAAATAAAAACGGAATGGTCTACAGGTACCCCAAACCTGATAGATTGAGCGAGTGTCAGCATAAAAGTTAAAGCTTGAGTGAAATGAGAGTCCTAGTTATTGGCGGTGATGGATACTGCGGTTGGGCAACTGCGCTCTACCTTTCTAACCAAGGTCATGACGTTGCCATTCTAGATAGCTTGGTGCGGCGACATTGGGATATGGAGCTATGCGTCGAAACCTTGACCCCCATTGCGCCCATCCAGGCTCGACTGCAACGGTGGCAAGATTTAACAGGCAAGTCAATCGACCTGTTTGTCGGTGATATCAACAACTACACCTTCCTCAAAGACGCCATGCTCAAGTTTGAGCCAGAGGCCGTGGTGCACTTTGGCGAGCAGCGCTCTGCGCCATTTTCTATGATCGACCGAGAACACGCTGTGCTTACCCAGGTCAACAACGTTGTGGGCACCCTCAATTTGCTTTACGTGATTCGTGAGCACTTCCCCAACTGCCACCTCGTCAAGCTGGGAACGATGGGCGAGTATGGCACCCCCAACATCGACATCGAAGAAGGCTACATCACCATTGAGCACAATGGCCGCAAAGATACCTTGCCTTATCCCAAGCAGCCCGGTTCTTTCTACCACCTCAGCAAAGTACACGACTCTCACAATATTCACTTTGCCTGCAAAATCTGGGGTCTACGCGCTACCGATCTTAATCAGGGCATTGTCTACGGCGTCTTGACCGAAGAAACGGGCATGGACGAACTGCTGATCAATCGGCTTGACTATGATGGCGTCTTTGGTACAGCGCTCAACCGCTTCTGCATTCAGGCTGCTATTGGGCACCCGCTGACGGTTTATGGCAAAGGCGGCCAAACGCGTGGTTTGCTCGATATTCGTGACACGGTTCGCTGCATTGAAATTGCGGTTAACAATCCGGCAAATCCGGGAGAATTCCGCGTCTTCAATCAGTTCACCGAAATGTTTAGCATTGCCGACCTCGCCATGATGGTGAAAAAAGCTGGCAATGCAATGGGGCTGAGCGTTGAAGTTAACAACTTAGAGAATCCTCGAGTTGAGCTAGAAGAACACTACTTCAACGCCAAAAATACCAAGCTCAAAGACCTAGGCTTAGAACCTCACTATCTCTCTGATTCTCTGCTGGACTCGTTGCTTAACTTTGCTGTTAAGTACAAAACTCGGGTAGACGAAAAACAAATTCTGCCTAAAGTTAAATGGAATAAATAGCGTCATGAGGGGTAGCGGTTGTTGAATCACTACCCCTTGATTTCAAGCTCTGCTGTTCCCTTAAGCGACCTCTGTCTGTCCCCCAGTTTCGAAACTCGTATGCGTATTGCTCTCTTTACCGAAACATTTTTACCCAAGGTTGATGGCATCGTTACTCGCTTAAAACACACGGTCGAACACCTGCAGCGTCAAGGTGATGAGGTTGTCGTGTTTTGCCCAGATGGGGGACTGCGAGAATATAAAGGTTCTCGCATTTGTGGTATTCCAGGATTTCCTTTGCCGCTGTATCCAGAACTGAAGCTGGCGTTTCCTAGACCCCTCATTCGCGCTTACCTAGAAGAATTTAAGCCAGATTTGATTCATGTGGTTAATCCGGCGTTTTTAGGCGTATCCGGAATTTACTACAGCAAGGTTTTGAATATTCCTTTAGTGGCCTCTTACCACACTCACCTGCCGAAGTATTTAGAGCACTACGGCCTCGGTATGTTTGAAGGGGTTTTGTGGGAGCTGCTGAAGGCAATGCACAATCAGGCGGTGATTAACCTCTGTACTTCGACGGCAATGCAAAGTGAGCTAAGCGAGCATGGCATTGAGCGGGTTGAGGTTTGGCAGCGGGGGGTTGATACCGATCTTTTTAGGCCAGAGTTGGCTAGCTCAGAAATGCGATCGCGCTTAAGCCAAGGCCACCCTGAAGCCCCCCTTCTGCTGTATATTGGTCGGCTTTCGGCGGAAAAAGAAATTGACCGCATCAAGCCTGTTCTAGAGGCAATTCCAGGGGCACGCTTAGCGCTGGTGGGCGATGGGCCTTATCGCGAAGAGTTAGAAAAGCATTTTGCCGGAACGGCTACCCATTTTGTGGGCTATCTGGCAGGTGCCGATTTAGCAGCGGCCTATGCCTCAGCCGATGTATTTGTCTTCCCTTCTCGCACCGAAACGCTAGGGCTGGTCTTGCTGGAAGCGATGGCGGCGGGTTGCCCGGTGGTGGCTGCTAACTCAGGCGGTATTCCCGATATTGTTACCAATGGCGTCAACGGTTTTATGTTTGACCCTGCCGATGAACAGGGGGCGATTACGGCCACTCAGCGTCTGTTTGCTGCCAAGACCGAACGAGAACTGATGCGCCGCAGCGCTCGTCTAGAAGCAGAAAAATGGGGCTGGGCCGCTGCAACAGGTCAGCTACAGCAGTTTTACCAAAAGGTTCTACTGGAAGCTTCTCTGCCATTGGCAGCTTAGGATAAGCTGGATAGAGTCTACAAATAGCGGTAGACCTAGAAGCGCTAGCCAATCGGCTGTGGCAAGCATGCCTAATGAGGGCATGGTAAAGAATAGCGTATTCCCTGGCCGCAGTGATTTGGCAGGATTAAGCTGCTATGGCCTCTGTTCAAATTCAACAGTCGATCATTCCTAATCCGCTCACCGTTTCGTTCAATACGTCGATCGCAAAGGCGATCGCACTGATGCAAGCGGCGGCAAAAACCGCTGGTTCGGCGGGAGGCAGTGACGGCTTCCAGCACATGCGAGCGAGCTGTGTTTTGGTAATAGAAGACACCCAATTGGTGGGGGTGTTTACCGAGCGAGATGTGGTGCGGTTGTGGGCCACGGGAGAGTCGTTTTGCGATCGCCCCATTGCGGCTGAAATGACCCCAACTCACATCACGCTGCCGCTTGCGGCTCTATCTGACGTTTCTGCCGTTGCCCATTTGATGCAACAGCAGCACCTACCCTATTTACCTGTTGTGGATAGTAGCCACCGGGTTGTGGGCTTGTTAACACCTAGCACTTTGCTAGCTGCCTGTGAGGGGGGGGATGGCACGAGCCAGCCTCAGTGGCCGTCTTTGGCCAGCGACATTGCCCAGCAGGTCTATGCCAATACTCAGCTTCCTTTAACAGACCTTAGCGTGGCTTGCCCCCGCTTGCCCTCAGCCACACCAACCGGGCAAAACGCTAAAACGACGTTAGGCAGTATTCTCAACCGCAGCAACATTGCGATCGCCAGTTTTTACCTATTTTCTGACTATACCTGGCAGTACAATTACTTTTCTGCTGGGTGTGAATCGGTTTTTGGCTTTACCGCGGCTGAAATGATGCAAGACATTTGGTGGTCGCGCATTTGCCCAGAAGACCAGCAGACAGTGGTTCAGCCCAGCCAAACAAAACTGATTGCGGGTGAGCCGTCACTGATGGAATACCGCTTTTTGCACAAAGACGGGCACTGGCGCTGGATTCGTAGCCGTCTGACTTCTTATTGGGAGGAAGATCTAGGTGGCTGGCATGTGATTGCTGCCGATGACGACATTACCGATCGCAAACAAACCGAACTGGCGCTACAAGAGCGCGATCGCCAGTTATCTACCCTGATTAGCAACTTACCCGGCGTGGTTTATCGCTGCCAAAACGATGCTAGCTGGAGCTTAGAATTCGCCAGCCAAAGCATCAAAACCCTAACTGGCTATTCGGCTGAAGATTTTGTGCAGCAACGCATCCCCTACCGCAATTGCATTCACCCTGAAGACTGGCCAACTATTCAGCAGCAAGTCGAAACTGCCCTGGCGCACCAAACAGCTTTTCAAATCACCTATCGTATTTTCCATGCCTCAGGAGAGCAGAAATGGGTTTGGGAACAGGGGCAGGGCGTCTTTGCTGAGACTGGAGAATTTCTGGCTATTGAAGGCTTAATTTTAGACATTACTCAGCAGAAGCAGACTGCAATTGAATTACAGCAGCTTAATCAGGCGCTAGAAGAACGAATAGCCCGCCGGACGGCTGCTTTACTCGAAAGTGAGTATTTGTATCGGTTTTTGGCCGAAAATGCAACCGATATGATTTCTCGCCATGCTGCCGATGGCACGATTGTGTATGTTTCACCCGCGTGTGAAACCCTGTTGCAGTATCATCCTGCTGAGCTGTTGGGCAAATGCTACGGCGACTTTTGGCATCCTGACGACTTAGACCTTTTTGAGCGATCGCGTTTAGAACTCTTGAGTCAGCCCAATCTCAGGATTGTGACGTATCGGGCAATGCGCAAAGATGGTCAAGTGGTCTGGCTAGAATCGACTGTGCAGCAAATTACAGACCGCCGAATTGGCGATTTGCCCGAAATTTTAGCAGTATCGCGCGATATTACGGCTAGAAAACAGATTGAGGAAAAGCTGAGCAAAAGCGAAACCCATTTGCGCTTGGCTCAGCGGATTGCAGGTTTGGGCAGTTGGGAACTGGATTTGCAATCTTGGCAGATTACCTGGACACAAGAAGTTTTTCGCATTTTTGGCCGATCGCTTCAGCTTGGGCCTCCCACTTATGAAGAGCTAATACAATACATACACCCAGACGATCGCGATCGCCACAGTCGGGTTGTCGAGCAGGCGATCGAGCAGCAGCAAAACTTTGAGGCAGAATTTCGTCTCCATCGGCCTGATGGTCGCCTGACCTATCTCAATGCGCGAGGAGAAATTATTGTTAACCGCGAAGGGCAGCGCGTTGCTCTAGTGGGCACCGTACTCGACATTACCGAACGCAAGCAGATTGAAGCGCAACTGCGCCAGGTTAATCTGGAACTAACACACTTTAACGCGGCTCTAGAAGAACAGGTCGAACAACGCACGCAACAGCTCCAGCAGCGCATCCTCTACGATGAGCTAACTCATTTACCCAGTCGCTCCTTTTTGTTGCAGCATATTCAGCAAGCGATTTTAGACTGCCAGCAAGGCGTATGCTCACAATTTGCGCTGCTTTATTTAGACTGCGATCAGTTTAAGCTGATCAACAGTTCGCTAGGGCATGAAGTTGGCGATCGCTTGCTGGTGGCAATTCGCGATCGCCTGCGCAGTTGTCTGTTACCCACCGATTTGTTAGCCCGCGTCGGTGAAGACGAATTTTGTATTTTGCGTCCGGCGCTACCCTGCCCAGCCGCCGCCGAATCGCTGGCTCTCCATTGCCTAAGTGCTTTTAGCGCCCCCTTTTTAATTGGCGAATATGACATGTTTGTCACAGCTTGTATCGGCGTAGCCGTCAGTAGCCCAGACTATCAGCGACCTCAAGATATTTTGCGAGACGCTGATACAGCCATGTACAAAGCCAAAGCCAAAGGAAAGGGGTGTCACCAAATTTTTGACCAGGTGATGCGGCGCTCGACGGTGCAGCGGTTAACGCTAGAAAATGATTTGCAGCGGGCGTTAGATCGAGAAGAATTCTGCGTTTACTATCAGCCCATCATCCACTTAGCCAGTCAGGCGGTTTGGGGCTTTGAAGCCCTGGTGCGCTGGCAGCATCCTACTCGCGGCTTGGTGGCTCCTAATGAGTTTATTCCCTGCTTAGAAGAAACTGGCCTGATTGTTCCGGCTGGCAGGCAAATTTTACGTCAGGCTTGCCAGCAACTCCAGCGCTGGCAGCAGCAAGGCTGGAATACCCTTAAACTAAGTGCCAACCTCTCCGTGCGGCAGTTTGCCCATCCACTGTTGCTAGAAGAAATTGACCAGGTTCTAGCCGAAACGGGGCTGGATCCCGATCAGCTCAAGCTGGAAATTACCGAAAGCGCTATTATGGACAATCCTGAAAGCGCCATTACCCTCATTCGCGAACTGCGATCGCGCCAAATTCAAATCAGCATTGATGACTTTGGTACGGGCTATTCCTCTCTCAGCTATCTGCAACAGCTCCCGGTAGACAGTCTCAAAATCGATCGCTCTTTTATCAACCGCATCGATCAAGCTGACAAAAATTCCGAAATTGTTCAAGCCATTAACAACTTAGGCCATACCTTAGGCATGAACGTCATCGCTGAGGGGATTGAAACTGCTGCCCAACTTTCGCACCTCCAGCAGCTAGGCTGCGAATATGGCCAGGGTTTTTTCTTTGCTAAACCCCTGAGCAACGACGCAGCCAGCCGTTTTCTCAGGCAGCATTAGCTAGGCAGTGCCAGCCTAAACAGTCGCCAAACTTTTCAGCAAAGCGGATTTATCCAGACGCTTTTGGGGAGATTGATGGGCTTTGCTTTGCCAGGTTTGCCAGTATGCCTTGAGCCGACGGATGAAGTGCTTGGGCTTTTCCGCGTACAGGCGCTGGCCTAAAAAGTGAGCAGCCGTTTGCAGCTCGGCCTGCCGATGATCGATTAAAGTGATCAAAACTTCTAGGTGTTCGTTGCCTTTTAGCCGTTTAGGCTGGCTGAGGAGAAATTGCCGCAGCATGGCCAGGTCATGATCATCGCCAAGATAGTCGGCCAGAATACTCGCTTCTGCCGCCCAAGCAGTCATCATTTCAGGCCACAGCGGTTTGAGCAGGCGCAGGTCATACCATAAATATTTAACCCGCTTGCGCCACTCGTGCATGTTTTCAGGGGTGTTGTCTTTGTAAGCAGTCTGAAAGGCTTTGCGACCCCGCTTGTAAGTTTTGTGCAGGTTGGGCGCTAAAGCAGACCAGTTGTGATGCTTTAGAGGCCAGCTCGCCATGCGATCGCGGGCTGTCTTTAGATCTGGCAGCACAGCGGTGACGGCATTTTCTTCGTTAATAATGTAGTGCTGGGTGGCTTCGCTGTAAGCGTCTAGGGCTTGGCGAATTGAATCAAACGCTTCGGCATCCAGCGTATCAGCAAAATGCTGCGCTAGCGCTTCTAGGGTATTGATCCGCACCTGGGCGTCTCGCACTTCTGAAAGCTGACGGCCAGCGTCTCGAAAGCAGCTATTTTCTTGGTGATAAATGGTTTCTCCCAGTTCACTGCGAACCAAACGGACAACGGCTCGAATCTGCTTAAACCGCTTGCGAGCGGCATGAATAGATTCTTCTTGATTGTCGGCAGTTTGATTTTCAAGCTGGGCGATCGCCTTGTCTAGCTGCTCTCGGCCAATTCGTTTGATGCCGTCTGGCAAAGATTCTTTCTGAGTTAAGGAATAAGACATGATTGTGCTGAGGTCGATGTAAGCCAAGCTTTATATTTTAACCAAGGCTTAACCTCTTGCCCTCCTTCTCAGGATAAGCCTAAATGCTTATCTCCTGGTGATAGGGGTTAAGAAACTATAGCGAGGGGTAGACTTTAGCTGACAAATTTTTCTGTTTGTAAAGTTATATCAATTCTCGATTTTGGATTTTCGATTTTGAATTGAACAGTCTTGGCTCTGCATACGTTTCGTCAGTCTCATCTGTACCTTTCTTTTGCAGAATTGGTATTACGGCTATAGCCGCTTGGGAGAGATCATTTGCCTTGCTTCAGGCCCTACCCCAAACGCTGAGATATTAAGGGGCAACAGGGTCTTTAAGGCAAAAATTTGGGCAACTTTCAAGCTGAAAGCCATTTACGCAGCCCGCCGGATCTCAATCTCCAAACGGTCTAGATTAGGGGTTAGTCGATTCCTGTTTGGCTAGCTCAATACAGGTAGCAATGGAAGCATCAGTTTTAACCGCTTGAAAATCTAAATGCGTTAGGGCGGCTTGATAACCGCGATCGCGGAGCAATTGAATTAAGCGATCGCGGCGCGGAATATCCAGCTTGCCGTGGCGACCAATTTCACCCAGCGTAAAATAATAGGGCGGTAGGTTCGCTTCTGCTTCCATAATTTTGAGCAGCTTAACCCGACGCGACCACTGCCAATCTTTGGCTAGACGGATCATTTGACCCAGAAAATCGATATCGTGCAGGGGGCCGAGCCATAGCGGGCCGCTTAGCGTCATGGGCTTTGCTGGCGTAGACGAAACACAAGCCGGACAGCGGACATCGCCTAGCTTGCGCCAAGAAACTGTTTGATAGTGGCCGCAATCGTGACAGTAGCCCAAAAACCCGTAATTTTCAGGTAGCCAGGGCTGATCCATTACCAGGCGTAACATGACTCGATGCACCGACCCGTTAAATAAAGAAAAAATTGGCTGCACCTGCATGCCCTTAGTCCCGGCCTGCTGCAGCGCTGTGCCAATTAATAGGCGCAAGCCCTGTTCATGCACAGCCGGATGAGCGCGGGCGCAAGCGCCATAAACTTGCAAGCTTTTTTCTACATTGTGGCCGCCTGTGGTGCGGGTGTCGGTACTGGTGAGGTAAAGTAAGCCGCCGATTTTAGTCGCCCACAAAGCCGTTTGCAAAAACGGGGTAGGGCTGCCAAAGCTATCAATATCAACTAGATCGTAGAAGTCTCGCTGCTGGTAGCAGCTAAAGAAAATTTGGTTGGCATCTTGCTGGGTAATGCGGTAAGAGCGAGGACGCATCCCCAAAGCCAAATTTTTGGCCAGGGTGGCTTGTACCTCTGGGTTGCCTTCGTTAGCCCAAACCCAGTCAGCTTCTGCCTCTAGCTGATAGCGCAAAGCCCGCACGCCGCAGCCCGTCATGGCATCTAGAACCCGAAGTTGGCCATGCCGCACTCTATAGAGGGCTGCGGCTAAAATAGCCAAGTCTCGCCCCACCTGACTGTGAGGTCGATAAAAGGCACGATCAATGTTGAAGAAGGCTTTTCCCTCTCGGTACCAGCCTGAATCCGGCTTCATGGACGGCTAGCATCTAATACCTGGGCGATCGCAGCTTCTAAGCTGATTTGATCTAGAGTTGTCAGCACAAAAACTTCCTGCACGGCTTTCGCTTTGCGGGCAATTAGTTTATAGCCGCCTCGAATGGGTACCGACACTTTGATCTGGAGCTTGGGCACATGCGATCGCGTTGTTTTAATTTCACCGGGGGTAATCGTGCGGATGTTGCCTGAAGCCAGCAGCTTCTCTAAGACCGGAATCAGTTTGGGAATATGCGTGGAATGATTCCAGACTAACCTGCCTTCAGACGACTTCCCCATAAAAACTCCGCTGGTAACAACAGTAAACTAAGCCCGCTCTAAAGGAGCCATCGTCAAACCAGCTCGACTCAACTGGCTGTGATACAGTTCCGCCTGCTCTAATGGGCCAATCCAAACAATCGCTTGACCCTCATCATGAATCTGATGGGTTAGCTCCCAAGCGCGATCGCTCGACATATTGGGAATATACTTCATCAAGCATTCAGCAACGTGCTGAAATGTGTTGAAGTCGTCATTTAGCACAATAATTTTGTAATTGGGATAAGGCTTGCGGGTGACTTGGCGAGATCGTTCTGGGGCAATGGTCGGAGAGGAAGAAGCCGCTTGGGGTGCCACCGAAGGTACCGAAATCATAGTCACAACAGGGTATTAGAGTATTAACAAGAATCCATCAGCGAATGTTTGTACTCAGTCTATCTAATCTTTTGTAAAGGTTTAGCCGGGAAGGTCTTTAAGTTAGCCGAAAGCTGGCTGAGAAAGATTGCTCCTACAGCCACTACACTCGCTTCTCTCCACCGATCATACGACATCATCGGGATGCTCTCCGTCTATAGCAACCCGTTTATAGAGGGCGGAGTTTTGACTAGCAGCCGACAACCAAACTAGGCGATCGCCCACTGCACCAGCGTTCTGACCCCATAGCCTGTCCCGCCTGGGTTATTGTAGCCGCTTTCTTTTTCCGTCCAAACCGGGCCAGCGATGTCGAGGTGCGCCCAAGCGGTTTCTTTGACGAACTGTTGCAAAAACAAAGCCGCTGTAATCGCTCCACCCGGACGCGGCCCGGTATTTTTCATGTCGGCAACGACTGATTTCATGCCGTCAAAGTATTTTTCTTCTAGCGGCATTTGCCAGAGCTTTTCCCCAGCCGTTTCTGCCGCCTGCACAATACTCTCAGCTAACGCTGTGTCGGGACTCCATAACCCGGCAATATCATCCCCTAGGGCAATCAAGCAAGCACCCGTGAGGGTGGCAAGGTCAATCATGGCATCGACACCCAGCTTCTCGGCAAAAACGAGGGCATCCGCCAGCGTTAAACGGCCTTCAGCATCGGTGTTATTGACTTCAATGGTTTTACCATTAGAGGCGGTCAAAATATCGCCGGGATGCAAAGCACGACCGCTAATCATATTTTCGGTGGCGGCGCTAATAAAATGCACCTCAACGTCGGGCTGAATTTGGGCGATCGCCTTGGCGGCTCCCAGCGTGGCGGCGGCTCCTCCCATATCCATTTTCATCATTTCAATCCCGCTACCTGCCCCTTTAATGTTGAGGCCACCCGAGTCAAACGTCAGCCCTTTACCAATAATGGCAAGCTTCCGGCGAGGAGTACCCGTGGGTTTGTAGGTTAAATGGATAAACTTGGGCGGCAAGTCAGAAGCCTGAGCAACGCCCAAAAAAGCACCCATCCCTTGCGCCTCACATTCGGCTTGCTCCAGCACTTCTAGCTGTAAGTCGTGAGCTTGGGCAATTTCAGCAGCGGTTTCTGCCAGGTAAGCAGGGGTCACCACATTCGGCGGAGCCGATACCAGTTCACGCGCCAAGATCACACCGCTACAAACTGCCTGTGCTGTTTCGATCGCGCTGTTTTGGTCGGCCATCTCTAGCAGGTGAACGGTATCCACCTTGACGGCTGATTTGTCTTTGTTCTCTGACTTAAATCGCTTATCTTGATGAAGCGCTAGAATGGCTCCTTCTGTGATAGCCTGCGCTGCTATTTCGGGTGCCACAGCAGCCGTGAC
The DNA here is from genome assembly GCF_052168255.1 of Almyronema sp. NCBI lineage: Bacteria > Bacillati > Cyanobacteriota > Cyanophyceae > Nodosilineales > Nodosilineaceae > Almyronema > Almyronema sp. Next base: position 15,513 of record NZ_JBQLZL010000032.1, read on the forward strand.
AAACTGAAAACCGACGACTGCACATTTTTCTTGGTTAGCCAAACGAGCCGCTGCCGCTGCTGCCTTGCGAAGCACTTCTGGGTTCAAGGCGGCGGCACTGCCCAAGCCGACTAGCCCTAACTTGCGAAATGGCCCCGCTTGACCGACGCGAATTGTAGCGCTGCTGCCCGTTTTGGCTTCAAACTCAGACTCATCAATGAGCGCCTGCAACAGACCGTCTAAGGTTTCGTCTAAAGCTGAAAAGGGGGCTTTAAGGGGTAAGTCTTCTTCTGTTAAACCGATAACTAAACAGTCACCGCTCCAGTCTAGACAGGATTTATTTGATGCTTGAAAGTCCATTCGCGATTTCGAAGTAACGTAGGTTCGCCTTGCCTAATGCTAGCGAGATTGACCAGCTTACAGCATCTCCCAGCTAGACTAGTCTACTGCAATTCCTTCAAAGACAGGCTGGTGTCTTCGGCGCGATCGCGCTGCTATTTTTTTGCTACAACTGCACTAAAGTCCAGACCCAATCTGCTCGACTCGCCGCCAAGGAAAAATCATGCTCAAGCACCTGAAGCAAAACATGCCCCTACTGGCCTTAGTGGGCGTCAGTACCCTTTCTCTCAGTCTGTTTGTGGGGCTAGCGGCTCTCATTGGTGGGTGGGGTTGGTTTAACCGCTCCGGCCAGCTTGAAGCGCCGCTAGCAGAGCGCACCTCCCCAGAATCAAACTCACAAGTGCTAAAGCTGGTCAGCCAGCCAGCGGCAACCCGAGCAACCCAGCTAATGGCGATCGCCCAAAGCGACTCATCTAGCCTAGAGCAGGCTAGAGCACGCTATTTGCTGGCGACTGATTTGATTAATCAGGGGCGAGGCGGTACCGCGATTGAATTGCTAACCGGGTTAGCAGACGAATATCCCACCTTGGCTCCTTATGTTTGGGTAAAGCAGGGGCAGGCTCAGGCGGCGGCAGGCCAGACGGCGGCGGCTGAGCAAACTTGGCAGCAAGCGGTTGAGCGCTATGGCGATCAGCCAGCGATCGCTGAAGCCCTGTTTCAGTTGGGCAAAACAGAGGCTCGGTATTGGGATCAGGCTCTAGCAAAGTTTCCGGCTCATCCCCGGAGCGTCGAAATTGCGCGGCAGCGGTTGGCCGATCAATCCAGCGGCGACCAGACGCTGGCGCTGCTGCTACAAATTGCCCAACATGGGCTATATCTCAGCGAAATTGAAACCTACCTCGATCGCCTGGTGGCGGAGTATGGCAGTCAGTTGCAGCCAGCAGATTGGCAAACGATTGGCTTTGGCTACTGGGAGATTCAGCGCTATGGCAAAGCCGGATCAGCCTATGCCCAAGCCCCGGCTAGCCCGCGTAATCTTTATCGCACAGCGCGTGGTTTGCAGTTAGGGGAGCAAAAAACAGCGGCGATCGCCGCCTATCAGCAGTTGGCCGCTCAGTTTCCCACCGCGCCTGAAACCGCTGAAGGGCTGATCAAGCTAGCGAATTTGCTGCCCCAAGCTCAAGCCCTTCCAGTGATCGATCGCGTCATTGCTAATTTTCCGGACTATGCGGCAGAAGCCCTGATGCTGCGGGCTAGAGATCTAGAATCGCTCGATAGCCCTGATTCAGCCGCCCAAGCGCGTCAGTCTGTGCTGACGCAGTATAGCAACTCGGAAGCCGCCGCAGAACTGCGCTGGCAATATGCCGAAAACGCTGCTGCCCAGCAAGATTTAGCTGCGGCCTATACCTGGGCACGCCAGTTACTAGCTGAGAACGCCGAGAGCGAACTCGCCAGCAAAGCCGCTTTTTGGGCGGGCAAATGGGCACAGCGCTTAGGGCAGTCGGCAGCAGCCCAGTTGGCCTTTGAACAAACGGTGCAGCGCTATCCAGAGTCTTACTATGCGTGGCGGGCAGCGGTGAGCTTGGGGTGGCCTGTGGGAGACTTTCAAACGGTGCGATCGCAGACCCCCGAAATTACCCAACCGGCGCAGCGATCGCTTTTGCCAGCCGGATCGCCCCAGTTGCAGGAGTTATACCAGCTTGGGCAAGACCAAGATGCCTGGAGTTTGTGGCAAAGCGAGTTTACCAATCTGCAAGACCCCTCCGTGACCGAGCAATTTACCGACGGTTTGATGCGTCTTGGGGTGGGCGATAACCTTGATGGCATTTTTATGGTGTCGAGTTTGGCTTGGCGCGATCGCCCCGCCGAAAAATCGCAGTACACTCAGCTCAAGCAGCAGGATGCTTATCGCCACGCCCTTTATCCGTTTCCGTTTGCCGAAATTATTGAAGCCTGGGCCAGTCAGCAGCAGCTTAATCCTTTGTTAGTCACCGCGCTCATCCGCCAAGAATCTCGCTTTGAACCCCAAATTCGCTCTTACGTGGGTGCGGTTGGGCTAATGCAGGTAATGCCCGACACGGCAGATTGGATTCAAGCCCAAACCGGGTTTGACAATATCAACCTAGAAGCCCCTTCTGACAACGTCAAACTAGGAACCTGGTATCTCGACTATACCCATTCAGAATATGGCGACAATTCACTGTTTGCCGTCGCTAGCTACAATGCTGGCCCCGGTAACGTAGCCGACTGGATTAGCCGCAACAACTTTGCTGACCTCGACGAATTTGTTGAGCGCATTCCTTTTCCCGAAACCCGTGGCTACGTAGACTCGGTGTTTGGCGGCTATTGGAACTATTTACAGCTTTACAGTCCAGCGATCGCTCAACTGCTGCAAAGTCATGCTAAAAAAACGCTGGCTCCCCTGCCGGAACTGAAATAAGGCCAGCCCAAACGGGGTTTTGGCAACCATCAGGGTTACCCCTAGCGGGTGAACAGACTTCATAATCCTGAGTCCATCCAGTAAGATAAGCACTAAACCCAGAGATTGTGCTTGAAGAGTTGGGATGTACTGGCGTGGCTAATTTAGATTCAGATCAGCTAGAGCAACTGCAAGAAGTTGGTATTTACCTGCGCCAAGTTCGACAAGAGCTGTCGCAGTCGCTGGAGGAAATTGCAACGCGTATCTTTATTCGGCCTTCTCTGCTACGGGCGATCGAAGAAGCCGATGCCGATCCGTTGCCTGAACCTGTGTTCATTCATGGGTTTATTCGTCGCTATGGCGATGCTTTGGGTTTAGATGGCATGGCCTTAGCCGATAACTTTTCAGTCAAAACGGCCATGGCTCATTCCACCGCAACGGCTCCAGCCGCTTTTGTGGCCAAACCTTTGCCCCCTGAGCCAGCCGCGACGGCGACTTTAACGCCCGCGCCCCCGGCTCAACGGCGCTCAGAATCGACCCCAGCAGGGCCATTACTGGCGATCGCGGCGTTTGTCATTGTCATTATCGGAGCGGTAGTGGCTTTACCGCGTCTGTTACAGCCAGCCGCAGATGCCCCAGATCCCGCGCCTGAAGCCACCACAGAACCTGCGCCTGAAGACACTGCTGCTCCCGATCCAGTGGCAACCCCAGAGCCTGCCACCCCGGCTGCACCCGAAACGCCTGCTTCTACTGCCCCAGTGAGTGTCAGCGTCAACTTGACTGGCGACTCTTGGATGCGCGTCATTGTCGATGGCCAGTCGCAGTTTGAAGGCTTGTTGACGGCAGGCAGCCAGGAAACCTGGGAAGGCCAAGAAGAAATTACCATCACAGCCGGAAATGCTGGAGCCGTTGCGCTTTCCGCTAATGGTGAAGAGGCGGTACCAGTGGGTAGCCCCGGTCAGGTGCAAACCGTAACCTTTACCCCCAATTCCGCAGGCAACGCAACACCCTGATGAAAGTTAACAGAATGGCACGGACTCAAGCTAGCTGCCTGCATTCCAGAAACGCATCTCGATACAATATGGAGCAGTTACCGTTTTGTAAAGGAAGTCCGCATTTGCCATGACGCCTCCCTCAAATCTAGAGACAGCAGACAAGTCGGCTGATCTCAAGCCCAGTAAGGCTGAGGACACCGAGCAAGAGGATTTTTTAGACGAACTGCCAGATGATCTGGAGATGTCTCTCTTCGATCATTTAGAAGAACTGCGACTGCGGATCTTTTACGCGCTGATTGCTGTAATTGTGGCGGTTGTGGTTTGCTTTATTTTTGTTAATCGCATTGTAGAGCTGTTAGAAATTCCCGCCCAAGGTGCCAAATTTCTCCAGCTTTCGCCCGGTGAATACTTTTTTGTGTCGATTAAAGTAGCCGGATACAGCGGTTTGTTGCTGGCGAGTCCGTTTATTCTCTACCAAATCATTCAGTTTGTTTTGCCGGGACTCACCCGCCGCGAACGGCGACTGATTGGGCCGATTGTTTTAGGGTCTAGCATTTTGTTTGCGGTGGGATTGGGATTTGCCTACGTGGCCTTAATTCCAGCCGCACTCAACTTTTTTATTAACTACGGGGAAGGGGTTGTTGAGCAGCTTTGGTCGATCGATCGCTATTTTGAATTTGTGCTGTTACTGCTGTTTAGTACGGGCTTAGCCTTTCAAATTCCAGTTATTCAACTGCTTTTGGGTTTGCTGGGGATTGTCTCTTCTAAAGTGATGCTGCAGGGCTGGCGCTACGTTTTGCTGGGGGCTGCCGTTTTGGGGGCGGTGCTAACGCCTTCTACTGATCCCATTACCCAAAGTTTGCTGGCTGGCGCGGTTTTGTTTTTGTACTTTGGCGGCATTTTTATGGTGAAGGCGATTGGCCGCTAAGGGGGGCTAACCGAACGATTTAGATGAGAGCGGCTACCGGGTTGCGGCTTGAGAGGTTGCTAAGATCCCAGTAAGCCCCCGATGGGGATTGTCCTTTAGCGTCAACGTTTGGATAAGGAGCTAGTGGTGGAGATCAATTGTGCCGAAGCCTGCATCAATGGCTGTGTGTTAGGGGATGAGTGCCCCAATTTAGCGTACAAGCAGCAGGCTTCTGAGTTTATTCAAGAAACTTCCTTAGATGACATGCTAAAAATGGCGGAAGAAGCCGTCCGCAAAAAGATGTTAGAACGGGCTGCGCAACCGCCTAAATGGGTTTACCCAGACGAGCAGTAAGTCTCTGGCTAGGGCTTAGCGATCGCTGAGTGGTCACTATGGTAGGTATACGGCGATCGCCCCTTTGCCGCGAACAGTTCTTTAGCGGTGGACTAAACCTTGTATAGCTGTAGCACCAAGGGTTGAGACACCTCAATGGCTGAGAGCCGCCGACAGAAAAGCTTTCCTTCTGCTCTTTATCGTCTGGCTTTAGCTATGTCTGCTTGCAAGCATAGCTGTGGTAGAGCCGTGTCAAGGGGGTAGCGCTCAAGCCTTGAGCCACAATCGAGGCGAACACCATCAGCGAACAGACCAGCCACACCTCTTCAATACCTGTGCGGCGCAGGCAATAGCCAGCATAAAAAATGGCAGCAACACCCACTGGCCCAAACCACCCGGCAAACAATGCCTCCGGCAAATTTTGCAAAGCCGGAATTTGACGATACAGCAGCAAAACAGCAGGCAAACGTCGTAACAGCAGCACAGCAACCACCAGCAGCCAACTCTTCCAGCCCAAGGCTAGCCACTGCTGCCACGGGATCATTGTTCCTAGCAACACAAAAATGGGGAGGGTGAAAAAGCGGTTGATCGCCTCTTGCACGTTGTCTTCCTGCGATCGCTGCTGCCCCCCAATCACATTGCCAAAAACCAATCCCGCTACAAAAACAGCTAAAATGCCGTCGGTGCCCAACAACCGCGTCGCCCCCAAAACTGTAATAGAAAGAGCCAGACTATAGGCAATAAAGGACGTATTTTCAATCGTTTTTTGACGTTCTGCCCATTTTAAGAGTTGCCCCGCGACAAACCCTGTTATGGCACCCAAAACAACCGCTCCGACAATTTCTCCCAAAACAACATGCACTAACCAGTAGGGCAAAACGCCGCTGGTCTGTAGCGCTGAGCCGTCGGCAGAGCCTACCAAAATCAACACACACAACAGCACCAGCGGATAGGCAAGACCATCGTTGCTGCCAGATTCAGCCGAAATAATATGGCGTAACCGCGGTGGCAAATCTGCTTCTGCCACCGCTCCAGTCACAATTGAAGTAGCCACGACCGGATCCGTGGGGGTAATGGCAGCACCAATCATCATCGCTTGCCAAAACGGTAGCCCCAAAATGAAGTAAACCAGTAAGCCGCTGATTACCCACATCAGCGGCATCACTATCCCTAACAAGACCACTAAACCGCGCCAGTGATGCCAAAAATAGTTCTGCGGTAGACGCAAAGCTACGCCCATTAAGCCAATTGCCATCGTCAGGCGAGCTGTTTGCTCTAAAATGTGCTCTTGTGCCAAGCCCCACTGATTCGGATCAATCCAGTGGAGCGCAACTGGGCCTAAAGCGATCCCCAAAAGTAAAGCGGTGAGGGGATCGGAAGTCCACCAGTTGCGGCGAAAGTAATCAGAGACAAGTCCTAAAAAGAGAACGACTCCACCGAGGGCGGTGAGTACAATATTGAGCTGATCCAATTTAAGCGGTTAAAAATGCGACAAGTCTGAGGTTAAAAACAGAGAGCAATAGATTGAGTCGCTAACGGTGAATAGCGTTAACGCCAAAGCTGCTGTTTACGCTCTTAGGGTAGGCAAGTTTTGGAGCTTTAGCCTCTGCCGTAAGTAGAAGACTTTGGATAAAATCGGTTGATGATAAATTCCTCTAACCCTTGCTAGCGATACCGCTGCTAGCGATGACTGGTTTCTGGGTGGGTGATAAAGCGATCGCTTGATTGCTTTTATCTAAATCTGTGGTTGAGCTAAAGTGTGCCTTCTGGGCTGCCTTTAACGTTTACAAAAAATATTATTTGAATTCGTTAGTTTTTTTGAAAGTCAACTGACTTTGCTGATTGTTTTTACTTATTAAAACTATTTCTTTTTCAAATCTTTTTCAGGTAATCTCTCTTCGGTTTGCTTTGGTTTAAATCTTTCTACCAGCTTAGAAAAGAGATTTTGATTGCAGCGCCTGCCTGCCTAAAAAAGCAGAAAATCCAACTGGCTAGGCTAGAAGGCATCCTCTCTTTTTCGTATACCATACGGTATGGTAAGCAATATCCTCTAAGTTCAGGTTAGTACATGACAAATTTACTGGATAAAACCGTCGAGTCTGGCTCAGGATTCAACTCGACGGCCTTATTCTTCTATCGCCATGGAGATGGCCTCAGCTTGTGGGCTTTGTCATGTTAAGTGTTTGACGTCTGTCTCACTGCCTGAAAGCAGAATTTTAGACCCGCTGACTATAAAACCGGCTTGTCCTATCGGTTGCCTAGTTTTATCAAGCGACCCGTGCCTTTTGCTTGAAGGCGCTTGTGAGTAACTCGATCGCTATCAGCGTCATCAAGGGAGAGTTTGAGCTTTTAGGCGCTGACGCCAACTTTCAGGGCTAGCAAGGGGGAAGGATTTCAAGTCACTTTGATCGCCTGCTTACCACTTTGGTAAACGGGCTAGCAGGCGAGAATGATTGGGAATCTTACAAATGTGATAGGTTGACCATCTAGTTGGGGTGAGCCATCCGTTATCAAACGGTCGCGAATAGAAGCGACGTCTGCTTGAAAATGGCACAAGACGACTATTTTGAAAAAACAATTTTTAGGATAAAACGAAGAAACATGAGGCCATATTCCTCGCTGACGGCTGTTGCTTATCTGGTTGGGCCTGCCTTGATTCTTGTCAGCCATCTTGGCGCTTTACTTATTTTGATCACTGGGCTATCTTGGGGCGCTTTTGTATGGATGGTGGGGCTATATCTTGTTCGCATGTTGGCAACAACTGGCATCTATCATCGTCTGCTAACCCACAAAAGCTATCAGGCTCCTCAGTTCGTTTTGTGGATAGGGAGTCTGGTGGCTGCCTCAGCCGGACAAATGGGGCCAAGCTGGTGGAAAGCTCACCACATGAGCCATCATCGCTATGCCGATGGCGATCGCGATCCTCACTCTCCCCTATCTTTTCGGCAAAAATTGGGCGGGTTTTATTGGTCACAAGGGGGATGGCTGTTGTCTGATCAGTTTTTTCCGGCCAAGTTACCCCGCGATGTTGAACAAGATGTGGTTTTGAAGGTAATTGACCGTTTGCATTTTGTCCCGCTGGTGGCGCTGGGAGCGATTTCTTATTGGCTGGGTGGGCTGGAATATCTTGGCGCGTTTTTTCTCAGCACGACTTTGTTATTTCATGGGGTACAGACGGTTAATTCTCTTTGTCACCTAGTGGGTGAACAACCCTTTGCCACCGATGATGCCAGCCGCAACAACAAGCTAGTAGCCCTTCTCACCTTGGGAGAAGGTTGGCACAATCTCCACCACGCTTTTCAGGCTTCTAGTCGGCATGGCATTACCTTGCGGGCGGGGGAAGTGGTTTATCTGCCGGATCCAACGTTTAGTTTTATCAAGCTACTTGAGTTTTTAGGCTTAGCGGCAAAGTTAAGACTGCCGACTGAATCTGAACTGCAGCAACGTGCTAGAGACAGTTCGGGGCAACCTTTGGCGGCGCTAGTTGCAACCGACGTATCGACTGCTTGCACTGACTCGCTGCGGGTCTAGGCGGTTAATCAGCCGAGGGGTAACCCTTACGGGGATAGATGCCAGACAGCGAAAGGCTAGGCTAAGTTACTTCATGCTGTCATTTGGTTGTTTGGCTTGGTTATTCGTGACGTTGGCTATTACTGGTTGGTTTTTCTGGCATTTATTTTGGGGCGCTATTTTCTAGTTGCTGGCGGCGCTTTTTGGTTATTTTGCTCTGGCAATAAGTCTACGGTTTGGGATCAAACAATTTCGCGATCGCAGCGGTGGCATCTCATCCGCCAAGATATTGCGCTTTCGGTTTCGTCGGCTTTTGTCTTTGCGCTTTTAGCAGCCCTGATCATGATCGCTTACAAAGCTGGCAGCACTCGCCTCTACAGCTCTATTGATCAGTATGGTTGGGGCTATTTAGCCCTGAGCTTTGGTGCCATTTTGGTTTTGCAGGATACTTATTTTTACTTTACGCATCGCATCCTGCATCATCCTCAACTTTTCAAGCGCATCCATCAAGGACACCACCGCGCTCGGATCCCGACGCCGTGGACTTCTTTTGCGTTTGAACCGGGGGAAGCTTTGATCCACGGCCTCTTTTTTGTCGGTTTGGTTTATGTGATGCCGCTGCACTTTTTGACTTTGATCGCTGCCTTGGTGACGATGACTCTGTGGGCGATCGCCACCCATCTAGGGTTTGAACTAATTCCCCCCGGCTTCTCGCTACCCTGGCTACGGCGTGGACTGATTGGCCCGGTTCACCATGCAATTCACCACCGCAAACATCAGGTGCATTTAGGGTTGTACTTCACTTTTTGGGATCGCGTCTTGGGCACAACGGATTCGGCCTATTTAGACAGGTATAGCTAAGGGCAGCGGGAAAGCTTTTCTGTTAGGGGCTTGCAGCCATTGAAGTGTCTCAACGCGGGTGGCGATAGCCAGAAACTGATCGATTTTTTCTAGACTGCCACCCCGGAATAGGCCGCCACCGCGATGGCTAGCCAGGGAACATGAGCAAGGCCAGACTTGTTGCCGCTTCAGGGTTTAGTCAAAAGCAGCCACAATATAGTCTTGCAAAATCAGTTGAGGTGGGTGTGATGGCGCGATCGCCCCTCTACACCTAACCAATGCGACGTCGAAACGGCACGAGCAATCGGCTAAATCGGGATGCTGAGCCAAAAACAGCTTGGCGCTTTGCCACAGTTTGGCCTGCTTGGTGACGGTAATAGCCAGCAGCCCGTTGCTATCCCAATTGCCGCGACTGCGCGTTTTCACTTCTACAAAGCTAAGCTGGGCGTCATCAGGACGGTTGGCCCCACTGTGATAGGCCACCAGGTCAAGTTCACCCCAGCGGCAACGCCAGCGACGATAGAGAATTTGCCAACCCTGCCGCATCAGCCAATCTGCCACCATCTGTTCACCTTGCTGACCAAGTTCATCCCGTGAGAGAGAATGCGCCATGTTAGCAACTCCTAAACCTATCGGTGGTTTCAGGGTAGACAGGGCTAGGCCAGCGTTAACATCTGCTGATAGGCACAGGGCTGCGGGCAGCAGGAAAGCTGTGCGGTCAAGGGCTTGTAGCCATTGAAGCGGCTTAACGCTGGTGGCTACGGCTGTATAAGTGGCTCAAATCTAGTGATGACAGCGGACAAATTTTCTCAGTGCTAACCTTCTGCATCGCCAAAGCTGGCGTAAAACTCCCCTACCCAGGGGATCTGAGCCAAATCAGCAAACGTTACACAGCGCTGATCTTCGAGTTCTTGAATTCGCTGCTTTTCGGCATAGATTTGCTTTTGGTAGTAAGCGTGCTGTTCTGGGGTGAGGGTGCAGTCTCTTTCTGACCACAGGTTTAAAAAGTAGCGGTAGCGCTTTTCGCACATGGTTTTTTCCATGCAAGCGATCGCGGCTCTTACCACCAGCGAACCCCGTAAAATGTCTCGCTGAGTTTTTTCGTCGAGCTGTAGCAGGTGGTAGCTCTGACCCAGCAGCGGCTCTTCAGCACAGCGATCGCGCAGTTGATCAAGATTGGCGGGCGGCTGCGATCGCCATTCTGCGAATCCAGCGTGTAGCTCGTCTGTGGTGATCGATTGGCAGTACCAGGCTTTGATCTGTCGCCACAAAGCGCGATGGTGCGAGAAACTAAATTGCAGATCGCGTTCTTCTAATGCCTCTACCACCGCCTGACGGTAATCGCTACTGTGAATAAAAATTCGTAGCAAGGCTGCTTCTGCCTGTTCGAGGGCGGTGGTTCCCCACGATTTGGGCGTATCGGGCTGGAGCTGAGACTGACGCGGCGATCGCCGCTGCCGTCGTACCTGAGCCAGCAAACTATCAGCCAGCAAAGGCACCAGCCGAGCATCGCCGTGGCTAAACAGTTCGGCACAGTGGCGAATGTAGTGGGTGCGGGTGTTGGCATTGGCAATTTCGCTCAGCAGCGCTACTACGGTTTGAGCCGTTTGCTGAAACTGATCGGCCTGCCGCAGGTCTACCCCTTGAAGCAACTGCTGAATTTGCCAGTCTAGCCACAGCGGCGCTGCTGCCACCAAAGCCTGATAGTCGGTGGCGGTGTGGGTTTGCAAATACTCGTCTGGATCTTTGCCCGTCGGCATCGTGAGCACTCGCAACTGCAAATCACCCTGATGCGCCATGTCGGCAGCTTCACCAATGGCTCGCTCAGCCGCTTTCACCCCTGCGGCATCAGCATCAAAGTTAAGCACCACCTGCTTAGACTCGGTATAGCGCAGCAGCAGCCGCACCTGGGCGGCGTTAAGCGCTGTTCCTAGCGAGGCCACCGCATTGGCAATGCCAGCAGCGTGCAGGGTAATAACGTCAAAGTAGCCTTCTACCACAATGGCGCAATCTGCTTTGGCGATCGCGGCTTTAGCCTGACTGAGTCCGTATAGGGTTTTGCCTTTATCAAATAGCTCGGTTTCGGGCGAGTTCAAATATTTTGGCTGTTCGTCACCTAAGGCTCGTCCGCCAAAGCCAATGACCCGGCCTTGCGCGTCTTGAATCGGAATCATCAGGCGATCGCGGAAGCGATCATAATAGCCGCTACCCTGCTGGCGCGGCATAATCAGCCCTGCTTTTTCGACCAACTCAACCGGATAGCGTTTTTGCTCAACCAGATAACCATAGAGGGTTTGCCAGCCACCCGGAGCATAGCCTAGCTGAAACTGCTCAATAGTGGCTGCTTGCAGGCGGCGCTGCTGCTTGAGGTAGGTTAAAGCCGTCTCTCCATCCGGGCGATGCAATGTGTGCTGATAAAATTTGGCAGCGATCGCTAAAATTTCAAAAAGCTGCTCTCGCAGCGAAAGCTGCTGTTGTAGAACCTGGCGTTTGGCGGGTTCAAGCGTTTTCACCGGAACCTGATAGCGGCGGGCTAAATCCAGCACGACATCGGCAAAGGGGCGCTGATTTAGCTCCATCAAAAACTTAATCGCATTGCCGCCAGCGCCACAGCTAAAGCAGTAATAAAACTGTTTGCTAGGGCTAACGCTAAAACTAGGCGACTTGTCGTCGTGAAAGGGGCACAGACCGACAAAGTCTTTTCCCTGCTTTTTAAGCACTACCTGTTCCGACACAATATCAACGATGTCGGCGCGTTCCCGAACCGCTTCAACGGTGTCTGGATGCAGGCGGGGGATATCCATAGGGGCGATCGCTCAGGTAACTCACTTAACGCTATCTGTAGCGTTTAAGTAATCGAGTTTTGAAATTAAACGCTAGGCTTAGTATTCTAGAGCAGCTCACCAATAGCTGCAAAGAAATATTCGCCAAAGTTTAGAGACGACAGATATTTCAAAGTTTAGTGCATTTGCACTAACTTGCAGCGCTATTCATTTTGCTGATCAGCCAGCAAATCGCGCCCAGGCAGGCTTTCGATCGCCCCTAAGACGGCTGCTTGAGCCGCTAAAATATCGCGTTCTTCGCCGCCTAGGTAAAGTCGGCCAAAGCTACCAACCGCATTGATCGAAAGAATGTTAATTAAGGCCGCTTTTTCGGCCTCATTGGCCGCTAGGGCTGCATACGCCGCTGGTTCTACTTCAAAAACGTATAGGGTTTGTCCGGCCACAATCATGTTGCCACGGCGGTTACGGTTGATGAGCTGCACATGGTGAGGATCCAAATTGCGGATCACCTGGCTAGAAACAATGCGTGGCTTTAAGCAGTCAGTCCGTCGTACCCCCAGAGAATCTAAAATCGCGCGGCTGGCAGCATGAACTTCTCCCTGCTTGCTAGAGTGAATTTCCAACAAGCCATAGAGCCTTTCAACCATGAGGATTCCAGGACGAACGACGGCAGATTTCAAAGCTACGTCTGTAATCCGGTTGATCTCAATGCCAGGAGAAATTTCGATCCAGAGAGAGGCATCCCCCGGCAAGGGCAGAAAACCAATGGCAACTGTTCCCATGTAGGCTGCATGCTGAGGCTGCAGATTATCAATGTATACATAGCTGCGAAGTTCAACGCCCAAAATTGCCAGCCTAATGCACAAACAGGCTCAAGTATACGCTCTAAGGGGAGTCGCTGCTCAGGAGATTTTGCTCAACGGCACCTATCAGGCCGGGTTTGTCGGGGTCAACTGTAGAATTTTTTCAAACTGAAAGTTATGAATCAACTGCTGTAATCCAGTTTTTAAAACCATCTGATTAGCCGGAATTTGCTCAATCAGTTGGGCGATCGCAACGTCATCACAAAGCTCAGCCGCCCGCCTCACTTGAGTTACCCAGCTAGCAGGCATCGCCTGAAAGCTTTCCGCCGTCGGTTTAGGCACTGAGGAGTTTTCCGCCACCGCATCCGGACTCAAGCTAGTGCTGCTAGCATAGCGATACTGCAAAGCCAGATGGCTCCCCATCTTGACAAAGAGATCTTGCATCCGAAACGGCTTGCTTAAGAAGTCGTCACAGCCAGCCGCGATCGCCCATTCGCGATCGCCTTCTAGGGCACTGGCACTCAGCGCAATAACACAAACAGGGGGACGGTTCTTCGCGGCTTCTTGCTGACGAATTTGACGAGTCACTGCATACCCATCCATCCCAGGCATACGCAAATCTAGCCAGATTAAATCCGGTTGCCAGGTTTGCCAGACCTCAATTGCTTCACGACCACTCGCCACCTCTTTAACCTGCAACCCAATGGACTGCAAGAGATGCTGTAGCATGTAACGGTTTTCGCGCTGGTCGTCCACAATCAAGATGCGATAGTCTTTTTGACTGGGTTCTAAACCAATCACCGTCGGTAGCTCAGATGTTTGGGTGTCGGCTAGGGTCGTCACCTGCACAGGCAGATAGAGGCGGAAACAGCTACCGTAGCCAACGGTGCTTTCTACCGTCAGGTTGCCGCCCATTAGCTCAGCAAAGTGACGACTAATGGTTAGCCCAAGTCCGGTTCCTTCGGTAAAGTCTTTACCGAGATTGGTTTGCTCAAAGGCTGTAAAAATTTTGTCGATATCTTCAGGGGCAATCCCCACGCCGGTATCGGCCACCTCAAAGCAAAGGGGTACAGTCGGCGTGGGTGTTCCCCCCGTGGCGGGCGGCAAAGTAATTTGTGGTAGCGTGGCAACCCGTAAAGCCACGTTGCCCTGAGGCGTAAACTTGATGGCATTGCCGATGAGATTGATCAAAATTTGGCGGAGCTTGTGGGTATCAACTTTGACGTATCTCGCCACATGGGGGGCTAGCCAGGTAGTTAATGTTAGATCTTTAGCAGCCGCCCGAGGGGTCAACATTGAGCTGACGGCTTGAATCAGCGCGGCTAGGTCACAGCTTTCTGTTTGTAGAGAGATATGGCCAGCTTCAATTTTGGAGAGATCGAGAACGCTGTTGATCAAATCGAGCAGATGGGCACCGCTGCGGTTGATAATATCTACCTGCTCTCGCAGGGTACTGGTGATCTGGCGATCGCGCGTAATCACCTGAGCCAACCCTAAAATGACGTTCAAGGGCGTTCTCAGCTCATGGCTCATGTTCGCTAAAAACAGACTTTTAGCTTGGTTAGCCTGATTAGCCGCCTCTGCCGTTTGCCGCAGTTGTCTAGCCTGTTGCTGCACTTGGGCAAACAGTTCGGCTTGCTGCACAGCCACACCCAGTTGATTGCTAATTTGCACCACAGCGTTCATATCTGATGGTTGCCAGTGGCGAGGACGGCTATTTTGATAAGTGGTCAGCCAGCCCCAGAGCTGCTGGCCTTGCCAAATCGGCGCGGCGATGTAAGCTTGAGCCTGAAGCTGGAGCAAAAATTCTTGCTGGCTGGCTGATAGCTGGGCTTGAGAGACATCGGCTACGCAGATACAAAACTGCTCAGGGCGATCGCCTTCGGCCTGTTCGCCCTGATTCATTAGGTTGACGGCGGCGGCCTGCTGCCTAAAGTGTTCTAAAGTTGCCTCTTTGGCCACCGACAGCGTTTGCTGCAACTGCTCGCTAGCTGCCAATACCGAAATCCAACCTGGCTTGGCCGACTCTGCTACAAACTGGCCGCTGCCATCGCCTTCTAAGCGATAAATCACCACGCGATCGCAGCGTAAGACCTGCCGCAGTTCTTGCACAGTCGTCGCAAAAATCTGATTAATATCTAGCGTTTGCCGCATGTGCTTGATCAGCCGCGCCATCGACTGTTCACGTTCTAAGCCTTGTCTGAGATCGCATTCTGCCTGTTTACGCAGAGTAATATCTTCAAACAGGTAGAAATAGCCGTAATAGGTCGCCTCACTGCGCACCTGGCCGTAAATCCGCCGCAAAATCCGACCATCTTTAAGCGGTAGCTCGTCTTCAATCACCCGAACGTTTTGGTGAGGAGACTTAGAGGTCGCCAGCAATTTTTCCAGGTCAGTGTATTCCAGACATTGCAGCAATAGCTCTTTGTCGCTAAGTAAACCAGCCTGAACGTCGGCTTCTAGCGCTTCAATACGCCACACCTTAAAAAACTGACGATTCACGGCCAAAATTTCGCGCGTGCTGGGGTTAGCCACCAGCATACCTAGCGGCAAAGCTTCGTTAAGGGAGGCGAGCAGCGCTTGGCGGCGACGCAGCTCGGCTTCTATCCGTTTGCGATCAGTAATATTGCGCACCATGATCAATAGCCGATCGTTGTGCAGCGGCACGACCCGAATTTCTTCGTCTTCAAGCTTGCCAGCGACTTCTAGATGTTGTTCATAAACCTGCACCTGCCCCGTGGTGAGGGCACTTTGAATGCTGCGTCTTCGCTGATCGGCTAAGGCAGGGGGCAGCAAATCATGAACGTTGATTGTCTGTCCTGGGACGGGGGTACTAATTAAAGGAACTACATTGTGACCGGGAATGTGTTCAATATAGTTGCCATCAGTATCGGTATAAATCAGCAGATCAGGAATGGCGTGTAAAATGGCTTGGTTGGTCGCTTCGCTGGCTTCTAAAGCCGCTTCTGCCTGCTTGCGATCGCTAATATCTTGCACAATGGCCATGTCTGCAAAGGCTTTACCCGCCTCGTCATGCACTAACGACAGCGTTACGCTAGTCCAGACGAAGGTGCCATCTTTGCGCAAATAGCGCTTTTCAAACGTCAGCGACGGAATGTCTTCCTGATAGAGCCGTTGTAAGTCAGCGGTATGAAAGTTGAGGTCTTCTTGATGAGAAATTTCTTGATAAGTGAGCTGCTGAAGTTCAGCTTCGCTATATCCCAAAAGCTGACAAAAGCTTTGATTGGCACAGATAAAGCGATCGGTCTTTAGGTCAGATTGATTGATGCCAACGGTTGCTTGCTCAAAGACAGCGCGAAACCGGGCTTCGCTCCGCCTAAGCGAATCTTCCACCTGCCGTAGCGGCGTCACATTGCGGCTGACCACCAAAACGGAGGTGACGCGATCGCCAGTAAACTCCGGCACAACTCGGGCATACCAATACGTACTGCTAGGGGGAGTGTTGTAGACAAAATTGAGCGTTTGTTCTTGTTGGGTGACAAAAACCTGCTCCAGGGTGGTTTCCCAGGTCTTGACCAAATCTGTGGCAAAGCCCATTTCTCCGCTTGTGCGACCAATAAAGTCTTCAGGTGGAATATGGGTGATGGCTTGAATCGGCGGGTTGATGTACAGGTAGCGATACTGGCGATCGAAGCGAGAAATGATATCGGGTGAATTTTCTACCAAAGCTCGAAACTCTTGTTCTCGTTGTCGCAGGTGTTCAGCCGCCTGTTTACGCTCATGAATGTCTTCGTGAGAACCCACAATCAATAGCGGCTGGCCTTGCCCGTCCCACTTTGCCCGTCCTCGCGCTCGAATCCAGCGGTAGTCTCCCTTTTGGCCGCGCAGCCGATATTCAATATCATATTGGGGAGCTTGTTGATTAAGGTATGCCTTCAGCGCTGCTAACGTGCGATCGCAATCGTCAGGGTGCAAAAGCTGACACCAGGTCTCATAGTCTCCTTTCAGCTCGGCTGGGTGGTAGCCCAGCATGGCCTTAGTCTTGGCAGACATGGAATGTTGCCCGGTTTGCAAATTCCACTCAAAGACGCCAACACCTAACCCCTGTAGCAAAAGCTGCCACCGTTCTTGGTGAACCGCTAACTGCTGCTGCTGCTGCTGCCTCTGTAAATGGGTTTGCACTTTGGCTAAAACTTCTACAGCCAACAACGGCTGGGCAATGTAGTCGCACCCGCCAACCGCGAAAACCTGCTGCCGATCGCCATCTGAGGTGAGCGTATCGATAAAGACAACGGGCACCGTAGCCCAACGTTCGCTGGCTTTAATCTGCTGGCAAAACTGGTAGCCATCGGTATCGGCCAGTTGCGGACTAACCAGGATGAGGTGAGGTTGCGTCTGCGCTAGAAAATCGAAGGCGGCTTGGGCGGTTTGCCGAGAGCTGACTGTGTAACCAACTGGGGATAGCACCTGCTCTAGAAAGTCTGCATCGGATGAATGACGAGTGACCGTGAGGATACGGAGTAAAGCAGTCATAAACGATGATTGTTTTGAGGAGTGCGTTGTCAGCCAGCGGTCAACGAATCAGCCCAAATTTCTCCGCTCAGGTCAGGGCAATTCGTCAAGACCGTTGATTGACCAATCAAGCGACTTTCTTAAGTGCTCCTATCATGCCCAAGCGAGGGCTGATATTTTGTATGATGCCACTTTGATTTTCGTCGCATTGCCGCTGTCAACCGCAAATTTTTCTAGGTTTTTCAGGAAACTCGGACAAATGTGATCCAGTCATCTTCAACTTGGGCACAGATGCCACCGGGGAGCGGATCGCTTTGGCTACGGTTGGGAGCCTCTAACAGGTTGACCAGTTTTTCGATGTGGCCAAACGTGGGTTGGCTAGGCATCATCTGCTGTAGAAGCTGCCGAATCACCCGTCGCTGTAGGGCAATGTGGCTAGACTGGAGCGAGGGGCGATGAATGCGCCACTGGGGCGGTTGCGAAACAGCCGCGATCGCCTGTTGATAAAGGTCGTGGGCGATCGCTTCGAGATAGTCTACTTCAGCCGCTAGCAGTTCAGCCGTCTGAGCCAGGGTTTGCTCAACGCGTGGGTTAAAGTGCTGCTGCAAATAGGGTAAAACCTCTAAGCGGATACGATTGCGGGCATAGGCTAGGTTTTCGTTGGTGGCATCAGCCCACACCTCAATCTGGCGCGACTGGCAAAACTGCCCCGTTTCGGCTCGCGTCATCTTGAGTAAAGGCCGCACCAAACTAATTTCAGGCGTCAGCGATCGCTGCCAGGTCAGGGTTTGCAGTCCATTTAAACCGCTGCCACGCACAAGGTTGTATAAAATTGTTTCCGCCCGATCGCTGGCGGTGTGCCCTGTCACCACATAACGGCACTGGTAGGTATGGGCGATCGCCGTTAACACCTGATAGCGCCAGTGACGAGCCGCCGCCTCCCCACATGGCGGCACGACAGCCGCCTGCACCACCAGGGGAACCTGCCACGTTTGCGTCACTGCCGCGACAAACGCCGCATTGCCAGCGTCGGCAGGCCAGCGATGATCACAATAGGCCACCAGTAGCCGCCACCCCCACTTAGGCTGGAGGTCTAGCAGCAGCCGCAGTAAGCATAAAGAATCTTGGCCACCCGAAACAGCTACCAGCAAAGATTGCTGGGCGGGCAGCCATAACTGCGATCGCAGCAATTGGTGCAAATGGGCATGAAGGAGCGTCCACTCAGACATATCTGCCAAAACCATCAAAAATCTTCGTGGGGCTGGAACAATCTGGTCTAATATGTGTGTTCTGTAGGGAGCGACTTTTGGCTAACTGCGATCGCATGACTTCAGATTCTGCTTCACCAACACCTATCAGCCAACTCACGCCAGAGACTGAGGAGACGAATACGCCCCCTCAAGTTCGCTTCAAGAGTGAAGGGGGCCGTTTGCTGCTGCTGCTGCCACCAGAGGTGGAAACCAGCCAGCCACCTGCTGACTGGGAAGAACTGTGGCTCCAAATTAAGCAACGGCTCAAGGGCGGCGATCGCTTTTGGCAACCTCAGAGCGCAGTGCATTTGGTTGCCCGCGATCGCCTGTTAGATGCCCGCCAGCTACAAGCGATTGAGGAAGCCCTCTGCGAACAACAGCTTTCTCTCAGGCGAGTCTACACCAGTCGGCGGCAAACCGCAGTGGCCGCTGCCACCGCTGGTTATTCGGTTGAGCAGCAGGCCAGCTTAGCCCATTTAAGCCAAACCCCTACCGAGGCAGGGCAGTCACTCGATGAGCCGTTGTATTTCCAAAGTACCGTGCGATCGGGTATGGAGGTGCGGCATCGCGGTACTATCGTGGTTCTGGGTGATACCAACCCTGGCAGTACGCTCGTAGCCGATGGCGACATTTTTGTTTGGGGACGGCTACGCGGGGTGGCTCATGCTGGGGCTGCGGGCAACCCTCACTGCCGGATTATGGCGCTGCACCTAGAGCCAACCCAACTGCGGATTGCTGATAAGGTGGCGCTACCCCCGGCAAAACCGCCTGTTCGCTATCAGCCTGAAGTAGCCTATATTGGAGCGAGCGGGATTCATATCGCGATCGCTGCTGACTTTGCTCGAAATTACCTGAGCGATTTGTCCCGTTAATGGGAGTCTACTATTTGAAAACTTTTGAATTCTCATCGCGATAGTTTATATGACGCGCATTATCGTTGTAACCTCTGGCAAAGGCGGCGTCGGCAAAACCACCTGTACGGCAAACTTGGGCATGGCTTTAGCCAAGGGCGATCGCCGCGTTGTCGTCATTGATGCCGATTTTGGCTTGCGTAACTTAGACCTGCTTTTGGGCTTAGAAAATCGGATTGTCTACACGGCTATGGATGTTTTAGCCAAGCAATGCCGCCTAGATCAAGCTTTGGTCAAAGACAAGCGCCAGCCCAATCTAGCCCTGCTACCCGCTGCCCAAAATCGCTCTAAAGAAGCCATCACCCCAGAGCAAATGAAAGTTCTAGTAGAGGCGCTAGAACCTCACTACGATTACATTTTGATCGATAGCCCTGCGGGGATTGAAATGGGCTTTAGAAATGCGATCGCGGCGGCCAAAGAAGCCATCATCGTCACCACGCCCGAAATTTCAGCGGTGCGCGATGCTGACCGCGTCATTGGTCTTCTAGAAGCCAACGACATCAAACGCTTGCACCTCGTCGTCAACCGCCTCAAGCCAGCTATGGTACAAGCCGACATGATGATGTCAGTTCAAGACGTACAAGATATTCTGGCGATTCCGCTGCTAGGCGTCATCCCGGACGATGAACGGGTGATTGTTTCTACCAATCGAGGCGAACCGCTGGTTTTAGAACAAAAATTATCGCTAGCAGGTCTGGCATTTGCTAACATTGCTCAGCGGTTGCGGGGAGACAAAGTACCTTTCTTGGATCTCAGCGCTCCTCACGACGACTTGTTTTCTCGGCTGCGCCGGATGTTTCGCGGCTAAAACCTAGCTGCAAACGCGTTACCTGCCTGTGTCCCTTAAATGCATTCTGTAGTCGGCAATGTCCATCCTCAGCGAACTTCTAGAACGTCTATTCCCCAAGACTTACCCCGAAAGTAGCCGCTCCGAGGTGAAGCGCCGCCTGCAGTTTGTCTTAGCTCATGACCGCGCCGATTTAAGCCCAGATACCGTCGAAAAAATGCGGCAAGAAATTATTGAAGTCGTTTCTCGCTATGTAGAAATCGATCCTGATGGGCTAGAGTTTTCCCTCGAAACCGATCAGCGCGTCACCGCTTTAATTGCCAGCCTGCCAATTCGGCGGGTTAAAAGTGAATCTTAATCCCCCCTTCTAACCTATCGTGAGTGCTGCAGATCCAATTGATCCACCACTAGCCCTAGCTGTTCAGGCGCTTGGGCTTAAGCAGATTCAGCGCCATGTCTTTCTCTGCGCTGACCAAAGCATCCCTAAATGCTGTGATAAAGCCGCCAGCCTAGAAGCCTGGGACTATTTAAAGCAGCGGCTCAAGGCGCTCAAGCTGGATGTGCCTACAGCCGACCGACCGACTTGTGTTTTCCGCACAAAGGCTAACTGTCTGCGCGTCTGTCAGCAGGGGCCTATTATGGTAATTTATCCCGATGGCGTTTGGTACCACAGCGCCACGCCAGCCGTGATTGAGCAAATTATTCAAGAACATCTTTTGGCAAACCGGGTCGTACAGGCTTATGCTTTCGTAGAGCCAGCTTTATCTGGCGATCGCATTGTGGCTGCTGCCGAGCCAACAGGTGCCGCCGATGATGAAGATTGATCACCTAAACGCTTTAAGTTTATGAGCGTTTAGCAGTTGGCGGCGTGGCTTCAGCGGTTGTACTTAACCAAAATTGCTGACTTAGCGTTATTTAAATGTTCAGAATGTCTAAAATCTAAGTAATTTTGGGAATAACTATTCATAGCAACTAATTTGAATTCAAGCAACCGTGTATCTGAATTTAACCGCAAACCGCATATTGACCTCGTCAAACGGCGTTTTAGCTTTCTAATTAACCAAGCTTAAAAATTAGTCAACCCCATCAATACCGTAAATCGCATGAAGGACGCTAGCTCTGGAGACCAAAAGCAGTTATTACTCATTGATGATGATCCTAACTTGATCTTATTAGTCAAAGACTATCTTGAGTTTCGAGGCTTTAAGGTCGTAACCGCTGACAATGGTCGAGAAGCATTGGATCTTCTAGAGCATCAGACACCTGACATGATTATTTGTGATGTCATGATGCCTGAAATGGACGGCTACGCTTTTGTTCAACACGTTCGAGATAATCAGCAAACAAGCTGGATCCCGATTTTATTTCTCTCTGCTAAAGGGCAAAGTCAAGATCGCGTCAAGGGACTCAACACAGGCGCAGACGTTTATATGGTGAAGCCCTTTGAACCAGAAGAACTCGTTGCCCAAGTAGAATCTTCGCTCAAACAAGCAGCTCGCTTAGCTCAGCGGCAAGGGCCAGGGGGCGAAAATGCGCCCACGATTCAGGTGCCTTTTGACGTAGAGTTAACGCCAACTGAACTGAAAGTGGTACAGTTTGTAGCCCGTGGCATGGCCAATCGCCAAATTGCGGATGAACTGAAAGTCAGTCAGCGGACAATTGAAAGCCATGTGAGTAACATGTTAGGCAAGACAGGCTTACATAACCGGACTGAATTGGCTCGCTGGGCGTTAGAAAACCGTAAAGTTTAGTCCCAAGTTTGCTAGACTGGGTAACTGGACAAGCTGGTGTAGCTCAGTTGGTAGAGCAGCTGATTTGTAATCAGCCGGTCGCAAGTTCGAGTCTTGTCACCAGCTTATAAAGTAAAACCCCTGAAGCACTTAAGTTTCAGGGGTTTCTTGTTTCTAGCGCTAGTCCAATCTCTAAGTACTGATGTTTTAATCTTGGGTGAAAATTGGGCATATTTTAGGCATTTTGGGTATCATTTGGGTATCGTTCAAATGTACTAAGAGGGGCTATGTATAGCGATGACAAGACGCCTTCAGGCAAAAATCCTAAGGGGAGTGTCTCTATAGAGGTATTTCGGGGGCGGTTAAGACTGCGCTTTCGGTTTAATGGCCAACGCTACTCTATGGCTTTGGGTATTCCTGATACCCAAACTAATCGGCGGGTGGCAGAGGCCAGAGCACGTCAGATCGAGGATGATATGCGGTTGCAGCTTGCTCATGGCGGCAACTACTTTGATTCCTCTCTAGAAAAGTACAAGCCTGAATCCGTTTTATCGGTATCTGAACCCGACATTCAGCCTAAGACTGTTCCCAGCCTGCCTGAGTTGTGGCAACAGTATGTTGATGTGCGAACTCCTGGTAGTCCCCAGCTACCTTAAGGGGTAGTAATGCATAGTAATGGTAGGCTGTAGCCTAGGAGTTTCAGCCATGGCAAT
>NZ_JBQLZL010000033.1:0-22262 GCF_052168255.1 Almyronema sp.
TCCCCTATCTCCCCTATCTCCCCCCTCTCCTCTCTCTCCACCTCTCCCACTCCCCTCTCTCCCCTCTCTCCCCCTCCCCACCTTCCCCCCTCCCAACCAAGCCGCTATGCTAGGGATGGGTTTGATAGTGAACAGGCGGGGAGTGTCATGGATACAAAAGCGTTTAAGCGATCGCTGCAAAAGTCAGTCAATTATCACCGCAAAGGGTTTGGCCACGAAGAAGCGGTGACCACTCAGCTAGATGCTGAGTACAAGAGCAGCCTGATTCAAGAAATTCGTGATCACAATTACACGCTCACGCGCGGTGAAGTGACCGTGCGCTTGGCGGAAGCCTTTGGCTTTTGCTGGGGAGTCGAGCGCGCTGTGCAAATGGCTTATGAAACGCGACAGCACTTTCCTCAAGCGCCCATCTGGATTACCAATGAAATCATTCACAACCCAGGGGTCAACCAGCGTCTGAAAGAGATGAATGTGGGCTTTATTGAAGTTGTCAATGGCGAGAAGAATTTTTCAGTGGTGAATTCAGGCGATGTGGTGATTTTGCCTGCTTTTGGCGCTAGCGTTCAGGAAATGCAGTTGCTCAACGATCGTGATTGCACCATTGTCGATACGACCTGTCCTTGGGTGTCGAAGGTGTGGAACACGGTAGAAAAACACAAGAAAAAAGATTACACCTCGATTATTCACGGCAAATACAAGCACGAAGAAACCATTGCCACCAGTTCGTTTGCGGGTAAATATTTGGTGGTGCTAAACCTGGCTGAAGCAGAATATGTAGCCGACTATATTCTCAATGGTGGCGATCGCGATCAGTTTATGGCTAAGTTCAGTCAAGCAACTTCCATCGGCTTTGACCCCGATCTCGACCTCGAACGGGTTGGCATTGCCAACCAAACCACCATGCTTAAAGGCGAAACCGAGGCTATTGGCAAGCTGTTTGAACACACTATGCTGAAAAAGTATGGGCCTGTCGCCATAGATGAGCATTTTCAGAGCTTTAACACGATTTGCGACGCCACCCAAGAGCGCCAAGATGCCATGTTTGGGCTAGTGGACGAAAAACTAGACCTGATGGTAGTCATCGGTGGCTATAACTCGTCTAACACAACCCACCTGCAAGAAATAGCGATTGAGCGCAATATTCCCTCTTACCATATTGATAGCGCTTCTCGAATTGGCCCTGGTAATCGGATTGAACACAAAGTTTTGCACGGCGAAATGGCGGTGACTGAACCTTGGCTACCAACTGGCCCTATTACAGTGGGAATTACGTCTGGTGCTTCTACACCTGATAAATCGGTCGAAGACACCATTGAACTAATTTTTGCCTTAAAAGCACCGATCTTAACGGCTTGAGTCAAGCGGAGCGCTGGCTTGTCCGCTGATGCTTGGCTAAGTGTTTAAAAACAATCTCTCGGCTGGCTGAAAGTTTTTCAGCCAAGGGGTAGACGGCGATCGCCCCTAGAGTGCCTATGGTGAAGAAGACCTCGCTTTTCTGGCATCATGGCTAGCGATCGCTACGAAGAAAAATACACCAAGCCTGACCTACGCCGTCGGCTCAAAGCAGAAATTAAACAATCGGATCAAGGCGGCGAACCGGGTCAGTGGTCGGCTCGCAAAAGCCAGCTATTGGTCAAAGCCTACGAAAAGCAAGGTGGCGGCTATCGAGAAGATGAGAAAGACGAAGCAGCTCAATCTTTAGAAGCCTGGACAGCGCAAAACTGGCAGACTGTTGACGGTCAAACCAATGCTCGCCAAGGCGAAATAACCAAGCGCTATCTACCTGAAGACGTTTGGCAAAGCCTGAGCGAGGCTGAAAAACGACAAGCTGAAAAAACTAAACGTTCAGGTTCCAAGGCTGACGAACAGTACGTAGCGTGGACGCCCGCGATTAAACGCGCTATGCGAGAGGCTGGCTATGCACCTGAGGCTGAAGCTGAGGGCAACTCTACCAAAGCAGAACTTTACGAACAAGCTCAGACGTTAGAGATCTCAGGCCGCAGCCAGATGGGTAAAGCAGAACTGCAGCAAGCCGTTAGCCAAGCTAAAGCCGAAGCGCTAGCAGCACAGACCCGCGAACAGCTTTACGAGCAAGCCCAGGCGTTGGCGATTTCGGGACGTAGTCAAATGACCAAAGACGAATTAGTTAAGGCCATTCAAGCAGCATCTGCCAACAATCCGTAAATTCAAAAGCTGAGTTTTGTTGCGCTTTGTAAAGTCTGTCATCGTTCAATAACGCTGTTTGAATAAATAGAGGCAGATCGGTCATTTGGCGGAATCTTGGGAATAATCGGTTCCTAATCCTGATTGCACCTAGCTAGTTAGAAGTCACTAACATAAAAGCTTTGCTACAGTTCTTGATCTTCTGCTTGTTTCTTTGTGGCTAGCCCCTACGGCTCCAGCAATTGTTTGCCAAACGGTGCCCACAGTTGCTTAGCCAGTCATTAGAGTAGAGATTCCCTTTAATTCTGCAAAACTTAAAGCGATTGGCAATTCGCGCTCCCATCAGCCCTTGTGATCACTCAACAGCTACTGACGTTTGAAGGCTGGCTCGACTCCGCATTAGAGCCAATGCTGCCGCTGCTGGCAAATCTTGAACAAGAAATTTGCACGGCTCACAGTCAGCCGGATTGCCTAGAAAAGGCGCGATCGCTGGCTCCTAATCTCATTGTTTTGGCTGAAGAGATGCCGTTTGATCCCTGGCAAACGATTCAGCGCTTACAGTCTCATCAACAAACCTGCACCATTCCACTCGTTTTCTGTGGAACATCTGAACTGGCTCAAAAGCAGGCATTAGCGCTGGGCTGCATTCACTATTTACAGTTACCGCTAGCCAAACCAGAAATTTTGCATCTACAGCACTTGATGCAGTTGGGAAGGCGGCTGCAAGCGCTGAGCAACGAAAACGAAAAGCTCAGGAGCTTACTCATTCGACGCAACACTCAGCTTCGTACTCAGTATCTACATCAGCTTGCTATTCATCAGTCTAACTTTGAGCTGAAGCGCCTAGCTTACCTAGACGGCCTTACAGAAGTTGCCAATCGGCGCTACTTTGACCAGCGTTTGCAGCAAGAATGGCAGCGATCGCGGCGATTACAAAAGCCGCTATCCCTCATGCTTTGCGATATTGACTACTTCAAAGCCTACAACGATACTTATGGCCATCCTCAAGGCGATCGCTGCTTACACCAGGTCGCCCAACTGATTCGGCAAACCGTCAAGCGGGCTTCTGATTTTGTCGCCCGCTATGGGGGTGAAGAATTTGCCCTAATTTTGCCTAATACGCCGCTCAAGGGGGCTGAACGCCTTTGTCAAAAAGTGCAGCAGCAGCTCCAGCAGCAACCCATCGACCATATCGGCTCGGCTCTAGGTTCTCGTCTAACGCTGAGTATAGGCGTTGCTAGCCTCATTCCCAGCGCCGACTCCACCTCAGCCGAGCTAGTTAGTCTGGCAGATAAAGCCCTTTATCAAGCCAAAGCCCAAGGCCGCAACCGATTTGTCAGTGCTGTTGCCGACAGTTCCGTTGAAATGGTAGCTAAACAAACCACTGAAGCTTAGCCAAATAAGACTTTTGAGCAAATTTCTCTCAGATTGCCCAGGTAGCACTTCTCTGAAGGCACAGAGGCCACTAGACTATAGGCAGAATCTGAAATCTATACAACAGAGAGCGGGCGTTGACTGAAGATAACTCATCTGTAGCGCCGCAAGTATTTTTACGCAGAGAACTGCGTGAACTGGTGCGATCGCAGCTACAAGTCCTTTTAGAGCAGCGAAATTTTCAAGGGGCAAAGGCGCTCTTGGTGCCCGTTAAGCCAGTCGATATCGCTGAAGCCATTGAAGGATTGCCTGAGTCAATGCAGGCGATCGCTTTTCGGCTGCTGTCCAAAAGCGAGGCGATTGAAGTCTACGAAAATCTAGAGTCTAGCGTACAGCAACACCTGATTGAAGACTTCAAGCGTCAGGACGTGCTGGATATTGTCGATAAAATGTCGCCTGACGACCGAGCGCGTCTTTTTGACGAACTGCCTGCCAAAGTTGTGCGGCGACTGCTCAAACAGCTTAGCCCAGAAGAACGCCAAGCCACCGCCCTGCTGTTGGGCTATGAACAGGGAACCGCAGGCCGGATCATGACGCCGGAATATCTCTCGCTCAAAGAGGGATGGACAGTGGCGCGATCGCTCGAATACATTCGCAACCGGGCCCATGTCAGCGAAACTATTTACTACCTCTACGTGACCGATGCCGCTCGCCGACTCACAGGTATCATCTCGCTACGCGATTTAGTTGTGGGTCATCCAGAACAGACAATTGGCGAACTGATGATTCGCGAGGTGGTTTCGGTGCAAACTGACATGGATCAAGAAGAAGTCGCCCGTTTAATTCAGCGCTATGACTTTCTGGCGGTACCTGTGGTTGATACCGAGCAACGGTTAGTTGGCATCATTACCGTCGATGATGTGATCGATATTTTGGAAGAAGAGGCGACTGAAGATATTTACGCTTTGGGCGGTTTGCAGTCTGGTGGCGACAACTACTTTCAAACCAATTTGCTGACAGTGGCTCGCCGCCGGGTTGTTTGGCTTTCGGTGTTGTTAATTACCAATACCGTCACCACAGCCGTCATTCGCAGTCAAGAGGCTGTTTTAGAACAGGTGGTCGTGTTGGCGGCTTTTATTCCGCTGCTGATTGGTACAGGGGGAAACGTCGGTGCCCAATCTTCTACAGTGGTGATTCGAGGGCTAAATACCGACGAGATCAAAACCAGTGGTGCCCTACGGGTGATTCGGCGCGAGGCGATCGCAGGTGCCTTTCTAGGGCTAATGCTGGGGATTGTCGTCATGGTTTGGGCCTTTATTTTGCAAGGCAACATCCAGGTAGCGGTGATTGTGGGGTGCAGCCTGCTGGCAATTTCGATTTTGGCTTCAGCGACCGGATCGGCACTGCCGTTTTTGTTTCAGGCTTTGGGGCTAGATCCGGCTTTGATGTCGGCTCCTTTTATCACAACCGTTGTCGATGTTTTGGGCGTTTTGCTTTACCTGAGCTTGGCTCGTCAAATTTTGGATCTTTAACGACGGTGGTAGTTACTCATTGCCAGCGATCGCTCAAGCCAGACTCTCCCCTCGGCAATGCCGCTCAAATGCTAAACTAGCAACTACGGCATACAAACGATATAAGCGCAATACTAAAACTTTCTAGTTCGGCAGAGTTCAAAGCTAGGTTGCTCTGGTGAATAGGCAGGATTATTTTAAATCTCGATACAAATGTTTACAATATTGCTAGGAGCCTTTTATAGTTTCGATACCTGCAATTTTTGATGGCGTCGAGATTTTAAAAGTCCAAGACAGCCGCCCCACTCCAGCTAAAGTCGCTGAGGCGCTCTCTGGTCAGTTCCAGTAGTTAGGACGGTTAAACACTTTTCTTTTTCTTGTTCGGTTACGACAAAGCGGGTTGCCTGTGCTTGAGAATTTAAAGCAAGACCTCAAAAATGACTTGATTGCAGGGTTGTTAGTGATTATTCCGCTAGCGACCACTATTTGGTTGACGATTACCATTGCCAACTGGGTCATTCGGTTTTTAACACGCTTTCCCAAGCAGCTCAATCCCTTTACCGGATTGAACCCTTTTCTGGTAGATATGATCAATCTGCTGGTGGGATTAGCCGTACCGCTACTGGCTATTTTGTTAATTGGCCTGATGGCTCGTAATATTGCGGGTCGCTGGCTGCTTGATTTTGGCGAAAGGATTTTGCAGTCTATTCCTTTAGCCGGGTCTGTTTACAAAACCCTACAGCAGCTTTTGCAAACCTTGCTGCAAGACTCTAAAAGCCGCTTTCGGCGCGTCGTTTTGGTTGAATATCCTCGACGCGGGCTTTGGGCGATCGCTTTTGTTACGGGTTCAATGGTGGCAACCCAAAGTCAGACCTATCCCTTGCTCAGCGTTTTTATCCCTACCACGCCTAATCCAACCAGCGGCTGGTATGCTGTGGTGCCAGAAAGAGATGTGATTAACCTTTCAATTTCAATTGAAGAAGCTTTCAAAATTCTGCTTTCCGGTGGTATCGTGGGGCCGAATTTAGCCGCAGCCGTACCGCCTGATCGTCTCCCCGACCATGTCTCTGACTCAGAAGAAGGAGCCGCGCAGGCGATCAATCCAACCGGACTGGACACCAATCGCCAGTCTTTATCTAGGCTGCAGCTTGAAGAAGATTGTTAGCCTCCCGCCGTTCATAGGACTTTGCTATGCAAGCTCGTCGAATTGCACGGGAACTGGCCCTTTTGGGCATGAGCCAGTTATCCGAGCAGCCGCAGAAAACGCGGCCTCAAAAGTTAGAAGGTCTCATTCTGTCAGCCATTCGGACGCTGACAACTGATGCCCAAGAAACCCTAGAAGCTGCCGCCGCAGAGCTAAAACGCGGTAGCGATCGCCTGATGAAAAGCGAAACCCGAGCCACCGACGTTACGGCTGCTCGGGACATGGTGGCAGAGTCGATTGAAGTTACGCAGTCGGCCATCAATCGCTTAGGCTCCGCTTTAGAAATTCCTGAGTTTATCCAACTGGCAAATCGCAAAGAAGTCCAGAGCTATGCTTTGCAGTTGTTGTCCCAGCTTATGGACAATGTTGACGCAATCGATGCGCGACTCAATCAGGCAATGGTGGCTTGGCAAGTGAAACGCTTAGCCCGCATTGATCGCGATATTTTGCGTACGGCACTGGCTGAGATTTTGTTTTTAGGTATTCCTGACCGAGTTGCCATCAACGAAGCGATTGAAATTGCCAAGCGCTATAGCGGTGACGATGGCCACCGCTTTGTCAATGGTGTGCTGCGGCGCGTTACCGACCAAATAGCTCAAGAGAAGCACGCCCTCGATTCAGCCGAGTCTTCTTCCGCTTCACTGTCGTGATTTTGCGATAGTTTAAGCTTTGAGCAACGTTTTAGAGCAGTTTACACCGTGCTTAGGTAGGCAGTCATGGCATCTTTCAACTGGTTCCGTCGCGGCTACGACGAAGCCGAATCGCAACAAGCTGAGGCCGACGAGACGGCCACCCAGCCCAGTCCAGCCGAGCCTGAAAAAGGTGCTGAGGCGTCTACGGCTAATTCATCTCAGATGAGTTCTGAAGACTATCTCAAGTGGGCCAAAGCCGCCTATCAAAATATTCAGAAAAAGCAGTCTTCGGTTGCCGAATCGCCCTCGCCTGCTGCCGAAACCCCTGAGGTTGAACCGTCAAAGACAGCGGCAGAAGAAGAATCAGTGACGGCCTTACCAGAAGCCGCTGTCGAATCACCGACCCCTAGTCCCGAAACCGCTACTGATTCAGAGCCTAAAACTGAAGTCTCGATGGCAACGTCTGAAGCCGCCGCAGAAAGCCTCGCCCAGTTTTCGGCATCGTCCGCGCCAGCGACTCCTTTTTGGGCTAGGGCAGAGGCAGAGCGACAAGAGCGTCTAGAGCGCTTAAAAGAAACTGCGATCGCAGAGCCTGAACCCGAACCAGAGCCAGATCACTCGCCCACCGCCGACTCAACTGCCTCAGCGACTTTACCGGATGTTGATTTTGACGAAGCCTTTGTCTGGTCAGCCGAAGTACTCGCGGCTCAAGGTCGTCGCCCCGATGATATTTCTTTAGAAGAAATCACCTGGCTAAAGCGGCTGCGTCAGGGACTCGACAAAACTCGCCGCAGCTTGGTCAATCAGCTCAAAGCTATTGTCGGGCAAGGGCCGCTCAATGATGACGCAGTGATGGAGATTGAAGCGTTACTGCTGCAAGCAGATGTAGGGGTAGAAGCCACTGACTACATTATCGAAACCTTACAAACCAAGCTCCGTCAAGAAACGCTGCCCCCCGAACAAGCGATCGCCTACCTTAAACGTATTTTACGCGAGATGCTAGATAGCCCGCTGGCAGGCACTCACAACCTTACGTTTGTTCCTGACAAAGAGTCGCTCACTATTTGGCTGCTAACAGGCGTCAACGGCGCTGGTAAAACCACGACTATTGGCAAAATTGCCCACATCGCCAAAAAGTCAGGCTACGAATGTTTGATTGCTGCGGCTGACACCTTTCGGGCGGCGGCGGTAGAGCAGGTGAAAATTTGGGGACAGCGCAGCAACGTTGAAGTGATTGCCAACCCTGGCAAAAATACTGATCCAGCCGCCGTTGTCTTTGATGCCATCACAGCAGCTAAGTCGCGTGGGGTTGAGCTACTGCTAGTAGACACAGCAGGCCGCCTGCAGAACAAAAAAAACTTGATGGACGAACTGGCAAAAGTCCGTCGCATTATCAGCAAAAAAGCCCCAGACGCCAGGGTAGAGTCTTTGCTGGTGCTAGATGCTACCCTGGGGCAAAACGGTCTTCGTCAGGCAGAAGTCTTTGCTGAAGCCGCTCAGCTTAGCGGAGTTGTTTTAACCAAGCTAGACGGTACAGCTAAAGGGGGAGTAGCTTTAGCCGTTGTTAAACAGCTAGGACTGCCAATTCGCTTTATTGGGGCTGGCGAAGGCATTGAAGATTTGCGCCCATTCTCTAGCTATGAGTTTATAGAAGCTTTGCTGAGTGGTTAGAAAGCCTGTATCCATTCATAAATTTCGTAGTTTGTCCAGATGCCATTTTGCCAGTAGGGGTCGCCTTCAACCAGGTGACGAACGGTGGCTTCGCTGTCGGCTTCATAAAGACCAAAAACGCGGGTGGTGTCTTTCGTTGGGCCTAACGTAATTAACGTTCCCTGTTCTTTTTGAACCTGTAACCCTTGCAGATGGGCTTGGCGATACGGTGCCCGTTTTTCTAAAACGTTTTCGCAGTAGCTACCCCAGAGGACGTACTTTGGCATAATGGCTCGTCTATTATTTCTCTCAAATTTTACTCGTTTGAGCAAAGCGGGCAAAATTCACGCTCCGGATGCCTTATATCAATTCTCGATTTTGGATTTTCGATTTTGAATTGAACAGTCTTTGCTCTACATACGTTTCGTCATTCTCATCTGTACCTTTCTTTTGAAGAATTGGTATTATCTGTGGCTTGGTAGTGACTTGGCAGGCATAGCTAAAGGCAGGCAGACGGGTGAGGGCAGAGAGCAGAGCAGCAGAAAGGCTTTTTTCTCAGCGGCTTTCGGCAAATGAAGTATCTCAATGCTGGTGGCTACCGCTATAGCTTTCTAAACAATTGAAAATCGCAGTCCATACTGAGCTTGTAAGTCGCAAGTATCGTGGTCGGTAAGGTTGGTATCGCTTAGCTCCAAGTTGTAGAAGTCTATAGTGGCTTCATCAAAATAAGGCCCTGCGTGCCAGGTGCCGATCGCCAGTTTGACAAAGCAGTTACCCGGAATTTTGAATGCCTGAATTTCTGAAGGGGATGGGCAGTTAGTTGCACCAGGTGGAGCCACTGCCAGTAACCAGGGTTTGTCGGCTAGCGCTCCTAAACACTGGGTACATTGCTGATGACGGGTGATGTGAGCAAATTGCCGACCGCGTTGCGGTAACTGCATGAGGTAAAAACGAGGAATGCCGTCTTTAAAGTGAAGCTGAGCATCATCGGCATCAAAGCGCTTACCATCGGCGGTAGGAAAAATTACTTGCCCGTAGGGTCTAAAGTTATCAGCCGTAATTGGCTGAGCCGTCAGCGATCGCAGCGTTATATCTAATGGCATGGTCGATAAACAAGCTGGCTTTCTCTTATGCTAGCCACTCTATCAGCGGCGATCGCTAAAGCGAGAGAAAACTGTACCGAGGTATCGAAACTCAAGCTATAACTTGGCTATCACTCAAAGGAACAGAGCTTTGCGTGTTTCTCTTAAAACAGTACTAGTAGCGGCCTTCACCCTTCAAATTGTTGCGATCACAGCGTTGGTGGGCTATTTCTCATACCACAATAGCCAGCAAGCTGTACGGTCACTGGCTGACCAGCTCATGCAAAAAAACTCGGCTCACGTCAGCAGCCACTTGGCAGCTTTTCTAGACCAGCCGCGCCAACTCGTCGAACTCAATCGTCTCTCAATGGAGGCGGGCGATTTGGATTTAACCAACTTTGAACAGCTAGAGGCGGCGTTTTTTCGCCAGATTCAAATCTACACCGCTGTAACTGATTTAAGTTACAGCAATGCCAGTGGCGAAGTAATTGCCGTAGGGCGCGATCAGCTTGGCGTGCTGACGCAACCGGGCAGCGTTATCGTTTGGGAGGCGGTAGGCTCAGAGCCAAAGGCTCGTCGCTTTTATCGCATTAATGAGCAGCGTCAGCGCTTAGAAGTGTTGCATGTGACACCCAACTTTGACCCGCGTCAGCGCTTATGGTACCAGACGGCTGTAGCAGCCAACCAACCCACTTGGAGTCCTATTTTACCGGCTCTCAATTTACCCGTAGCGACGATCGCCATTACCACCCCTATTTATCGTCAGGGAGCCTTTCAAGGCGTTTTGCACTCGGATTTGTTATTGAGCGATCTCAGTTTATTTCTTAGCAGTTTAGATGTTTCGTTGTCGGGGCAGGTATTTATCATCGATCGCGCCGGTGATTTAGTCGCGACTTCCACTCAAGAGCAAGCCTTTATTAAAAACGAGCAA
This sequence comes from Almyronema sp., assembly GCF_052168255.1. Taxonomy (NCBI): domain Bacteria; kingdom Bacillati; phylum Cyanobacteriota; class Cyanophyceae; order Nodosilineales; family Nodosilineaceae; genus Almyronema; species Almyronema sp. Next base: position 10,548 of record NZ_JBQLZL010000033.1, read on the forward strand.
GGACAAAACCTTATCCGCTTACCCGCCGCTCAAAGTCGAAATGCCATAACCCAAGCAACTGCCCAGGCTATTTCTCAACGTTTGGCTAGCCTGAAAACAACGCAGTTAGAAACCTTTAGCTTTGTTACGGCCAATCAGCGCTATTTTGTTCGGCTCGATGCTTATCAGTATCAAAAGCAGCTTGACTGGCTGATTGTTACGGTGGTTCCGGCTGCTGATTTTATGAGCGAAGTCAAAGCGGGGTTGCGTCAGTCTCTCTTGCTAAGCACCCTAGCTTTGCTCGTGTCTTTAGGACTAGCTGCCATCATAGCCCGCAAAATAGCACAGCCCGTTATTGCCCTCAAACAAACCGCCCAATCTGTAGCTGCAGGCCAGATTCAGACCTCGTCTGTCTCTACCTACATTACCGAAATAGAGTCTCTGCAGCAATCGTTTCAGCAGATGGTGATTCAGCTTCAGCAGGCATTTCAATCGCTGCGAGAAAGTGAGCAAAAGCTATCGACTTTTTTAGAAAGTGTGCCGATTGGCATTAGCGTCTATGACCCTTCTGGGGAATTTGTGTTTATTAACCGCAAGGGCAAAGAAATTTTTAGCACTGATATTACTTCGGTTGAAGCTGAGCAGCTTTCGACCGTTTACCAGCTTTATGTGGCGGGCAGCGATCGCCTCTATCCTACCGAAAAGCTCCCAGCAGTCAGGGCGTTGCAAGGCGAAGGGGTCTACGTTGACGATATAGAAGTAGCGGTTGCAGGTCGGCGAATTCCGCTGGAAGTGCATACTACCCCAGCTTTTGATCAGTCCGGCCAGGTGATTTATGCCATCAACGCCTTTCAAGATATTAGCGAGCGGCGACAGGCTGAGCAGGCGCAGGCAGCCTTTAGAGAATCAACGGATGCGCTGTTTTTAGTTAGTACCGAAACAGGACGAACGGTCGATTGCAACCAACGGGCGGTGGAACTATTTGAAGCCCCCAGTCGGGCCAGTTTGATTAATATTGAAGGCCATACCCTGCAAAAGCAGCCATTTACGCCACTAGAGCTAGCTCAAATTCGACAAGAACTCCATCAAAATGGGTTTTGGAGCCTGGAAATTGAATACATGACCCGCAAAGGCGAGCCATTTTGGGGGCTACTGTCGGCCAAGCCAATTCAGGTGGGCGCTCAGACGTTTAACCTGGTCAGAGTGACCGACATTAGCGATCGCAAACAAGCTGAACTCGCTTTGCAAGCCAGCAATGCCCGTCAGCAGGCGATTTTATCGGTGATGCCAGATCTTATGTACGTGGTCGATGCCAACGGCATTATTTTGGAGCAGGTGACCGTCAGACCTGACATTGATCTGCACGCCGGAACGGGACTCGATCGCACCACTATTTTTGATGTAGGTACGCCCCAAAATGTGCAACGCAAAGCCAAGGCTATTCGATTAGCGCTTTCTACTGGACAGACACAAATTTACGAACAGCAAATTGAGCTAACCGGACAGTCACGTTACGAAGAAGTGCGCTGTGTGCCCATGTCTGCCCAGCGAGTGCTGTTAATGTTTCGAGATATTAGCGATCGCAAACAAACAGAAATAGATTTGCAGGCCGCTAAAGCCGCTGCTGAAAGCGCCAGTCAAGCCAAGAGCATTTTTATCGCTAACATTAGCCATGAACTGCGATCGCCCCTCAATGCCATTCTGGGGTTTGCTGAACTTCTCCAAGCAGAAACCACGCTATCTCCTCAACAGCGTGAAAATGCCGGATTAATCTACCGTAGCGGCCAACACCTGCTCAATATCATCAATCAGGTACTCGATTTAGCCAAAATAGAAGCAAATCGGGCACAGCTCCACATCACTCAGGTTGAGCTTTTGAGCCTATTGCAAGATCTCAGCAACCTCTTTGCCCTCAAAGCAGAGGGACGAGGGCTAAGCTTTTGTTTTCAAGCAGAGGCCGCTTTACCGACAGGCATTTATGCTGACGAGGTGAAGCTGCGCCAGATCTTGATTAACCTACTTGACAATGCCTGCAAATTTACTGAGCAAGGCAGCGTCAGCCTCAGGGTAGCAGTAGTCGATCTGCCTTCAGAAAAAACCGTCAAACTATCCTTTGCAGTGAGCGATACTGGCATTGGTATTTCTGCTGAAGAACAAGCGCTGCTGTTTCAGCCGTTTAGTCAAACTCAAGGGGGTCAAGCTCAACAACAAGGTACAGGCTTGGGGCTACACATCAGCCGCGAGTTTGTCCGCTTGATGGGAAGCGAACTCAAAGTTGAGAGTCAGCTAGGCCAGGGCAGCACTTTTCAATTTGAACTGGTGGCGTCTCGGGTTGACTGGCAATTGCCTGCTCAGCCAGCAATAGCCCCAAAGGTCACTGGGTTAGCGGCTGGTTCCCCTCGCTATCGGCTGCTCATTGTCGATGACAATTCCGTTAATCGGCGGCTGCTAGCCCATGTGTTATCAGTTCTTGAGGTTGAGCTGCAAGAAGCGGCCAATGGTCGAGAGGCGCTAGAACGATGGCAAACCTGGCAGCCACATTTGATTTGGATGGATTTGCGGATGCCAGAGATGGATGGGTTAGAAGCCACTCGTCAAATTCGCCGTCAGGAGACGTATCGTTGCGATCGCCAACAGCCCCTAATAACTAAGATTGTTGCCATCTCCGCGACAGGCACCCAAAACCTAGAAGCTCTAGCGCTACAGGCTGGTTGCGACGATTTTGTCGAAAAACCTTTCCAGCGGCGGCAAATCTTCGCGACCTTGCAGCGACAGTTGGGTGTGCAATATCGTTACGAAACACCCTCTCAGGTTTAAAGTTACAGCGATAGCCGCCAGCGGTGAGCCACTTCAATTGCCAAAAGCCGCTGAGAGAAAAGCTTTGCTTCTGCCGCCTGCCCCCAATTCTCTGCCTTTAGCGATGTTTGTTTACTGGCTAGAGATCTGCACGACAAGCTGAGCCGAGGCAAAAAGCATTGCTGTGACCGGGTAAATTTTGATGATTCAGTACAGTTCTTTTGTGCCGTTTTTAGCGGATAGCCTGATGCTGATTCGAGCCAAAGCGATCGCAGCTTTTGCCTAGTGATTAATACTCAGTAATGTATTAGTGATCTCTCTAGATAGCTCAAGTTTTGCAGTCAGGAATTTAAAGCAAAAAACAAAGCTTGCTACCGCTGCGCTCAAGCAAACTGGCTGAGAAAAAAAAGGTACAACCCCCCTCAGCGTCTTGATCCCAATCCCATGCTTTTTGATCCCAGCCTGATATTCTATTTCGGCGAAAATCTTTATGAACGGACTTAATGAGTTTAGGAAAAAGTGGATGTTTGTGGGGTAACAGAACACTCACTCAATATCAGTGCTAGGATTTCCACAGAAGAAGAAAGATACTAGCAGATAAGGACGTAGTGTTCAATGCAGGAGATTGAAAAGTCAATATCCTTTGATGGACGGGATATTCGACTTAAAGTAGGTTTGTTAGCGCCTCAAGCAGGCGGAGCAGTGCTCGTCCAGTCGGGCGATACGGCGGTACTGGTGACAGCTACAAGAGCTTCAGGCCGAGAAGGAATTGATTTTTTGCCCTTATTGGTAGATTACGAAGAGCGACTCTACGCAGCAGGACGAATTCCGGGCGGTTACTTGCGACGTGAAGGCCGTCCTCCAGAGCGAGCCACCCTCACCAGCCGCTTAATCGACCGCCCCATGCGCCCCTTGTTTCCCCAGTGGTTGCGTGATGACATTCAAATTGTGGCTACCACATTGTCTATGGACGAGCAGGTACCCCCTGACGTCTTGGCAGCAACCGGAGCCTCTGTTGCCGTTTTGCTAGCCAAAATTCCTTTTATGGGGCCGATGGCGACTGTGCGGGTAGGGTTGGTCGGCGACGACTTTATTATTAACCCCACCTACACCGAAATTGAATCGGGAGATCTCGATTTAGTGGTGGCAGGTTCGCCCGACGGCGTCATTATGGTTGAAGCAGGTGCCAACCAGTTGCCTGAGCAAGATGTGATTGAAGCCATCGACTTTGGCTATGAGGTGGTTCAAGATCTGATTCAGGCACAGCGCGATCTGATTGCCGAACTTGGCATTGAGATTGTGCAAGAACCTGAGCCAGAGGTAGATTCTACCGTAGACGAGTTTATTCGCGATCGCGCTAGCGAAGGCATTAAGCAAGTGCTGTCGCAGTTCGACCTCGACAAACATCAGCGCGACGAAAAGCTGGACGTCATCAAAGACGAAGTCGCGGCCAAAATTGAAGAACTGCCCGAAGATGACCCCATTCGGGTTGCCACCACCGAAAACACCAAAGCGCTGGGCAAAGCTTTCAAAAGCCTGACCAAAGAGCTAATGCGCAAGCAAATTCTAGATGACGGTGTGCGGGTTGATGGTCGAAAGCTAGATGAAGTGCGCCCCATTTCAGCCCGCGTAGGTTTGTTGCCGGCTCGGGTACATGGCAGCGGCTTATTTAACCGAGGGCTAACTCAGGTAATGTCGGTGGTAACGCTGGGAACCCCTGGCGATGCTCAAATGATGGATGATCTGCATCCGGATGAAGAGAAGCGCTATCTACACCATTACAACTTCCCTCCTTACTCCGTGGGTGAAACCCGGCCTATGCGTTCTCCTGGGCGGCGAGAAGTCGGTCACGGTGCTTTAGCAGAGCGGGCTTTGGTACCAGTTTTACCTGAACAAAAAGACTTTCCCTATGTCATTCGGGTCGTTTCTGAGGTGCTCTCCTCTAATGGCTCAACCTCAATGGGTTCAGTTTGTGGTTCCACGCTGTCTCTAATGGATGCTGGGGTACCTATCACCAAGCCAGTCAGCGGCGCGGCGATGGGTTTAATCAAAGAAGGCAGCGAAGTACGCATCTTAACCGACATTCAGGGAATCGAAGATTTTCTGGGGGATATGGACTTTAAGGTAGCAGGGACGGATAGCGGTATCACGGCCTTGCAAATGGATATGAAGATTACAGGGCTTGATGTTGCCACGATCGCTAAGGCAATCAACCAAGCCAAACCCGCTCGCATGCACATTCTCGAAAAGATGTTGGAGGCGATCGCTAAGCCCCGGCCAGAGTTATCTCCTTTTGCACCGCGCCTGCTGACCTTCAAGATTGATCCTGAACTCATTGGCATGGTGATTGGCCCTGGTGGCAAAAAAATCAAGAGCATTGTGGAGCAAACGGGAGCCAAGGTTGATATTGATGACGATGGTACCGTCACGGTATCTTCCATCGAAGGTAGCAAAGCTCAACAGGCTAAAGCCATTATCCAGGGTATGACAACGCGGCCTGCTGCTGGTGATGTCTATGCTGGTAAAGTAACGCGGGTTATTCCCATTGGAGCTTTTGTTGAGTTCTTACCCGGTCAAGAGGGTATGATTCACATTTCTCAGCTAGCTGACTACCGCGTTGGCAAAGTAGAGGACGAAGTCACCGTGGGAGATGATGTCATCGTCAAAGTGCGGGATATTGACGGCAAGGGTCGTATTAACCTCACACGGCTGAACATCCACCCAGATGAAGCCGCAGCGGCGCGTGAAGCGATCGCCCAAAGCTAACGTAAAGGGTCAATAACAAATTGGCGTGAGTTGCGGATTCACCTTCGCTACTGTTGTAGGGGCTGATATCAAGCCCCTTTTTGCTGAGTAAACTTGTTGGCATGATTAAGCGGCGTCATTTGCTGCAGTTTGCGGCTGCTAGCCTAACAGCTTTGGGCTGGAACCAGCTCACCCTGAAGCGGCTAGGCGATCGCTATGGTCGCGTCTTGGCTCAACCGACATCCCGCAAACTGGCTTTGCTCGTAGGCATTAATCAATATCCTGAGTCGGGTTTAATTCCACCGCTCTACGGCTGCCTTAACGACGTTGAATTGCAGTACCACTTGCTGGTACATCGCTTTGGCTTCAATCCCCAAAACATTCTCAAGGTGACCGATGCTCAGGCAACACGTACGGGGATTTTGCAAGCCTTTGAAGAACATTTAATCAAACAAGCCAGACCCGATGATGTAGTGGTGTTTCACTATTCTGGTCATGGTTCACGTGTGCTCGATCCCGATCGCGATCACGCTGATGGCCTCAACAGCACCTTAGTACCCGTCGATGCCGTTTTGCCCCCCGGATTTCCGCAGCAAGGGGGCATAGTTGCAGACATTACCGGGCATACACTGTTTTTGTTAATGGCAGCCCTGCCGACTGACCAAGTCACCTTTGTTTTAGATAGCTGCCATGCGGGTGGCGGCACGCGTGGTAATTTGCGAGTGCGATCGCGGAGTGGAGGTGCCCAGCTCGAAATGAGCGAGGCAGAACGAGCTTACCAAGCTCAATGGCTGACCCGCTTAAATCTTTCCCCCGCCGATTTTATTGCCCGACGGCGACAGGGGATTGCCCAAGGGGCGGCGATCGCCGCTGCCAAGCGGGATCAATTGGCCGCAGACGCACCCTTTGAAGATTTTTTTGCTGGTGCCTTTACCTATACCCTCACCCAGTATCTCTGGCAGCAGCCTACCGATGAAGCTTTTGTGAGTGCAATTGCCAACGTAGCCCGTACCACAACCCGCCTTTCGTTAAGTGAGCAAGAGCCGCAGCTCGAAATGCTATTAACCGCCAATCGGCAAGCACCCGTATACTTTTTAGCCAAGCAAACCCCACCAGCTGAAGCCGTCATCACCAAGGTGGAAGGAACCCAAGCCGAAGTTTGGCTAGGGGGGCTAGAACCCAATAGCCTAGCGGCTTTTCAGCAAGCAGCAGTCTTGAGTGCGGTCAATCTAGCCGGGGAATCGCAGGGGTTAGTCCAAATTGTGTCGCGGCAGGGGCTAGTCGCTGAGGCCAGATTATTGCAGGCGATCGCACCGGGTTCGCTCCTGCAAGAACAGGCTCGTTCTATTCCAGCAACTGTCGCCTTGCGCATTGGGCTGCATGAATCTCTCGGCGACCAGCTAGCTGATGTCCGAACAGCTTTACAAGGGCTGTCACGTATTCAACCAATGGCTCTACAGCAGCAAGCCGTCGATTACATTTTGGCCCGCTTTTCGCCCGATTTAGCGCAAGCGTCCGGTGGCGGGTTTGCCTCTGGTAGCCTCGGCTTATTTTCGCCAGCAATGGTGCCAATTCCAGGTTCGTTCGGCGCGGCTGACGAAACGGCTACGGCTGCGGTTGAACGGCTACAGGCCAAACTGCGATCGCTGCTAGCGGCTCGTCTGGTCAAACTTACCCTTAATACTCACACCTCGCGGCTCGACATAGCTGTCACCATGACGCCAGTCAATCAAAGCCAACCGTTTGTCACGCAAGCAATGACCGTACGCGGAGGAGGGGCAGTGGCTCCTCAGCCCAGTATCACTCAACTACCGCTAGAGACCGCTATCGAGTTTTTCATTCATAACCGGGAGCCGCAAGACCTCTACCTCAGCGTTTTAGTCATTGACGCAACCGGAGAAATAACGGTCATTTTTCCCAATCAGTGGACAACCCTAGCAGCGGTAACGCGGCTCAGAGCCGGAGAGATTATGAGACTGCCCGATCCAAGTCGAGATAGCTTTCAGATCGTCACCCAACCCCCCTTAGGCGCGACTGAGGTTCTCATGATTGCTAGCACTAATCCGTTAGACGAGGCACTACGAGCCTTACGCAACCTTGCCGCCCAATCGAGTCAGAGCCGTGGCCCCGTAGCGCTTAGCGAACCCACTGCGGTGATTGATAGCTTATTGAACGATCTCAGCGGCAAAACTCGCGGTCGTCCGTCAGAACTTCCCTCAAACAATCTTCTCGATACTCGCCAGCTAGCAGCGCTATCAATTACTTTTGAAGTGGTCTAATCGGCTGTGGGCTAGGCAGCGCAGCGTTGCTGCTCAATGCAACTTAGCAAAACTTCTGACCCAAACGGCTTAACGATGTAATCATTAGCGCCAACCTGCCGCCCAATTGCTAGATCTTCTGAGTCCGATCTAGCGGTGACGAAAATGACGGGTTCTTGATAGCCTGCCTGACGCAAAGACTGACAAATTTCGGGGCCAGTCAAGCTCGGTAGCTGCCAGTCTAGCAAAACCAGGTCAGGCCCTAGCGTCTGGGCGACGGCCAAGCCCACCAAGCCATCATAGGCAACCGTCACTTGGTAGCCTGCATCCAGCAGTTCTAGCTCCATGAGCTTGGCGGTGTTGGGATTATCTTCTATCAGCAAAATATGCATAGCCAATATCATCTCTCAGGGTTGTTTGATAGCTTCAGTATGACCAGGTGATCTGAATCACTTGTGACCCCAGCCTGAGAGCTAGCTGAGAAGATAAAAGTTTTGTCCAACAGCCTGTAAGACAGGCTATTGCCAATGTGCCGCAAAAAACGAAGCTAAGCCGCGCCCAAGGTTTGAACAACTGTTTTTGTTGCCACAAGCAGCCAGCAGAAAGGCTTTCTGTAAGAAACTTTCAGCCATTTGAGCGTCTAACTCCAGTGACTACGGCTATACACCAACCCTATGGGTCGGAGGCGGGTCGCCCCTGGCTAAACGTTTGCAGACGAGGTGACGGCTTCGCCAGCTTGCTGCTGCGCTTCACAAGGCTCAAGCTGATAGCCCAAAACCTGAACGCCTTTGCAAAAAAAGCCCAGTTTGGGGTGCATTTCAAAAGCAGGTTGCTGCTTTTGGATCCACTCTTGTTCGGTAAAAATGAGAAAGCGCTGATTACCACGAGCCAGTCGCACAGGAAGACGGCGGCTACGGGAAACTAAAGTGTGAGTTGGAGTGAACATAGCTAACGTTAATCTTCAGTTTTTAAGTATCTACACACCTTGCCAGCCAGGCGATACAGCTATTTAGCCTGAAGTGACTGCATTTGTGTGAATACAAGTTAACAGATAATATTAAATTGTGTAAATACTTCTCAGGTAGGACGCGATCGCGGCTGCTGACCCGATCGCCCATAAACTTTTAGTAGATTTACCGAAGAACTTGCCAAAGCTTGACCCTACCTGCTTTGCTTCGGCTCTCCTCACTGCCAATTCACCGTATTTGTCGTTACATTGGCAATCAAGACAGGAAATATAAGTTAACAGGTTTATGACAGCGCTAGAGAAAGCACAATCAACAGCGCTTTTCACAGCTCTCAGAGGATGCGAGAGCCTGACACACCCTGGTAGAGGATAGACATATGTTTGAACGGTTTACCAATACAGCGATCGCTGTCATCCTAAGAGCGCAAGAGGAGGCTCGCGCCCTCGGTCATAGTTTTGTTGGCACTGAGCAGCTCTTATTAGGTTTGCTCAAAGAAGGCTCCAGTGTAGCCGCCAAGGTTTTAGACGATGTAGGGGTAACGCTGCCAGAAGCGCGTAAAGAAGTTGAGGCTATCATCGGTCGTGGTAAAGGCAAAGTTCCGGCAGAAGTTCCCTTTACCCCCAAGGTAAAACAGGTTTTTGAGCAAGCGTTTCAAGAAGCTCGCAAACTTGACAATCCTTACATTGAACCCGCCCACATTTTGCTGAGTCTGACGCAAAGTGGCGAAAGTGTAGCTTATAAAGTGCTGAGCAATTTAGGGGCTAATCCGGCTGAAATTCGAACTCGGCTTATTCAAGCTCTAGGAGAAGCCGCCGCTGCTCCGGCGGGAACGGCTAGCCGTCGGGGCGTGTTTCGGCAGTCACCCCAGCGCTCTAAAGGCAAAGCCCTTGAAGAGTTCGGTAACGATCTGACGCAGCAAGCGGCTGAAGGCAAGATCGATCCGGTTGTGGGTCGGCACCTAGAAATTGAGCGGGTGGTACAAATTTTAGGCCGCCGGACTAAGAATAATCCGGTTCTGGTGGGTGAACCAGGGGTGGGCAAGACCGCGATCGCGGAAGGATTAGCCCAGCGCATTGTTAATCAAGACGTACCTGAGAGCCTGCTAGACAAGCGAGTGATTAGCCTTGATATGGGTTTGGTTGTCTCAGGCACTCGCTTTCGAGGCGATTTTGAAGAGCGTCTTAGCCAGATTATTGCCGAAGTGCGGCAAGACCCCAATGTCATTTTGGTGATTGATGAAATTCACACCTTAGTAGGGGCAGGCTCGTTAGATGGCGGCATGGACGCTGCCAACATGCTGAAACCAGCTCTGGCCAGAGGCGAACTCCAGTGCATTGGAGCTACCACCTTAGACGAGTACCGCAAGCACATTGAGCGGGACGCGGCTTTAGAGCGGCGCTTTCAATCGGTTATGGTGGCTCCGCCTTCAGTAGAAGAAACGCTGGAAATTTTGCAGGGGTTACGCGGTCGCTATGAGCAATTTCACAACTTGCTAATTTCTGACGCGGCTTTAGAGGCGGCTGCCAAGCTTTCTGATCGCTACATCAGCGATCGCCATCTGCCCGATAAAGCCATTGACCTGATTGACGAGGCCGGGTCGCGAGTCCGTCTGCGCCACACGCGTCCCTCAGCCAAAAAAGAAATCAAGCAAGCGCTAAGGCAGGTCAAGCAAGCGCTAGATAGTGCCGTTCAGGTTCAAGATTTTGTTCAAGCCACTGAATTACGCGATCGCCAGCAATCTTTGCAACAGCAACTGGTTGAAGCGGCAGGCGAGGTTAACCAGCTTGAACGTCCGCTGGTAGATGTCAATGATATTGCCGATATTGTTTCCAGTTGGACAGGCATTCCTGTTAACCAGCTAACTGAGTCTGAGTCAGCTATGTTGCTGCACTTAGAAGACACGCTACACGAGCGGCTCATCGGTCAAGAAGAAGCCGTCGTAGCGGTTTCACGAGCGATTCGGCGGGCGCGGGTCGGTCTTGCTAGCCCTGAGCGTCCCATTGCCAGCCTGTTCTTCTCTGGGCCTACAGGCGTTGGTAAAACAGAACTGGCTAAGGCACTTGCGGCGGCTGTTTTTGGCGCAGAAGACGCCATGATTCGCCTGGACATGTCAGAGTTTATGGAAAGCCATACGGTCTCCAAGCTGATTGGCTCACCGCCCGGTTATGTGGGCTATGACGAAGGAGGACAGTTGACCGAAGCGGTGCGGCGACGACCTTACACGGTGATCTTGCTGGATGAGATCGAAAAAGCTCACCCAGATGTGTTCAACATCCTGCTGCAGGTGCTAGACGATGGTCGTCTGAGCGATGCTAAAGGGCGAGTAGTCAGCTTCAAAAATACCTTGCTGATTATGACCTCCAACATCGGTTCGAAGGTAATTGAAAAAGGCGGCGGCGGCTTAGGTTTTGAGTTGGGCTTTGAAGACTCTGCTACGGCTCAATACCATCGCATTCGCAATTTGGTGAACGAAGAACTGAAGCAGTTCTTCCGTCCAGAGTTGCTCAACCGCTTAGACGAAATTATCGTCTTCCGCCAGCTCAATCGCGATGAAGTGATTGAAATCGCGGCTCTGATGATGCGCGAAGTTGAGAAGCGCCTAAGCGATCGCCAGATCAAGCTCCAGATCAGCGATGCCTTTAAAGCACGGCTAATTACTGACGGGTACGACCCCAGCTATGGTGCTAGACCCATGCGGCGGGCGATCGCTCGTTTGATTGAAGACAACCTAGCTGAAGCGATTTTAGCTGGTGAGCTAGAAGCAGGTGACACGGCATTTTTAGACGTCGATGATGATGGTCAAGTACACGTCAGTCCAGCCCGTGAACCCGCTTTAGCAGGGGCGAGCCGATAAAAGTTAGCCCAGTCGTTTGTCTATCCTTCACTAAAGCTCCTTGGCTATGGCCAGGGAGCTTTTTTTAGCCAGTGTCCTCAACCATGCCTACAGCTTTAGCCACAAGCGCTAAGAC
>NZ_JBQLZL010000034.1:0-84884 GCF_052168255.1 Almyronema sp.
GCGTCCCTCCCTCAGGCGCTTTACTAATATAGCCACTCCCCTCAACTATTGTCAACAAGTTTTTGGAAAATATTTTCGCTTGGGGCAAAGCCTCGATTTTTCTGGGTTCTAGCCATTCGCGTTGAGAGATCTTAGTGTGGTCGTCTGATTTTTCTCAAAATTCTTTTTTAGATTTTTCGTTTGAAGTTTGCGGTTGAACGAGGAATAAAGACCACAGCGTCATGGGTTAGGTAGTTCGCTCTATGCTAGAAGCTGCTGAATTCAACCTCACATCCATATGCTGCCTTCTTGGTTAGTTTTAGACCCGCTGCTGCAAAGCTGGTTGCTTGAAGATATTGGTCGGGGCGATCGCACCACTCAAGGTCTTTTAGGGGAACGAAGTCAAATGAGTAAGGCTGTTTGGATTGCTAAGCAGCCGGGGGTGATTGCGGGGTTAGAGGTCGCGGCTCGTATCTTTCAACTTATAGATCCTAGAGTGACGGCAGCAGTTAGCGAGTCGGATGGCTATGCTTGTCAACCCTCAGAAATTATTGTTCGCTTTCATGGGCCATTGGCTGCCTTGCTCACAGGTGAGCGGGTGGCACTCAACTTAGTAATGCGTCTCAGTGGCATTGCAACGCTGACTCGCAAATATGCAGAGCAGCTATCAGGCGCGTCGGCTCAATTAGTAGATACGCGAAAAACCACCCCAGGATTACGGGTTTTGGAAAAATACGCCACATGGGTCGGAGGTGGCCTCAACCATCGCATGGGACTAGACGATGCAGTCATGATAAAAGATAACCACATTGCAGCCGCAGGAGGCATCGAACAGGCGGTGGCGCAGATTCGTGCCAATATGCCTTACCCACTTTCTATAGAGGTAGAAACGGAAACCTTAGAGCAAGTGAAAGTAGCACTGGCGCAAAAAGTAGACATTATAATGCTGGACAACATGCCATTAGACAAGATGAAGCAGGCTGTGGCATTGATTCGTCAGCATAGCGATCGCACCAAAATAGAGGCTTCCGGCAACATAACCCTAGAAACTATTAGAGAGGTTGCCGAAACAGGCGTAGACTACATTTCTACCAGTGCCCCCATTACGCAAGCCTCTTGGTTGGATATTAGTATGCGGCTAGATCTCGAATAGATTTAAGCAGGTTGACATTGATGAAGAAAAAGCCCAAGAGTAGGTTAGCCAATCTACTAAAGCTCATCAGACTAGAGACAGGTTGGCGGATATCTATATAAAAAGGCTTGGTCAAAAAAGCTTTGAAGCTTGAACTTGTACATCAGCAAAGCAAGCCAATCTAGAGACAAAGCTTGTGTTTTGTTATTGCAGCATCTTTTCTAAGGCGTTTGATTGCCGAAGCGTTTAATGGTGCTGGAAGTCGAAGTCTATCTGTTCGTATGCTGCTGGCAGGCATACGGTAAACAGGGTACCCACGTCTGGCTGACTCTCGAACGTGATTTGACCGCCGTGTCGATCAACACACTGTTTGACAATACTCAGTCCTAATCCTGTTCCAGCAATTTCTTTGGCATTGCTAGCTCGATGAAATGATTCAAACAAATCTGGCTGATCTATCAAGGGGATGCCAATTCCTTGATCTTGTATCTCAAAAACAACCTGATTGGGCTGGAAGTGGACGCGCAGATGGACTGGGCTTTCGGGTGAAGAATATTTCACAGCGTTGGACAGTAGGTTAGATAAAATATGATGCAGCAAAGTTTCATCTAAATAGACTGGCGGCACTGCTTCAGGAAGCTCTAAATACAGGTGAGGAGGAGTAGAACAGCTCAGTTTAAAGTCTGCAACTAGCTGCTGACAGAATTCAGTTAGATGGCAAATGCCAGGTTCAAATTTCAGCTTACCGACATCAGCACGGCTGTAAACCAAAGCACCCTCTACTAGTTCATTCAGCTTGCCAATGGAATGACGAATCCGCTGTAACATGAAGGCTTGCTTTGCTGGATCGTTTTGGCTACGCTCTAGCAGTTGCACAAAGCCGGAAACGACATTGAGAGGGTTACGAAATTCGTGAGTCAGAATAGAAACAAAGCGAGATTTCATCTCATCTGCTTGCTGCAATTCTAAGTTAGCCTGCTGCAGTTGCCGTGAAAACTGTCTTGCTCGCAACAAAACCTCTAGCCGTGCTTGTAGCTCTATTTTCTCTAGCGGGGTTGTCAGCAAATCGTCTACACTTTGCCAAAGCTGTCGAGTGGCTAAATTTACGTCTGAGCGGGCGATCAGTAGTACACAGGGCCAAAACACTGGTTCTGCCGCCTGACGCTGATTTTTCAACCAAGGTTCAAGCTGGCTAAAAGCAGTTCCGTCTAAAATACACAAGTCAAAATCGCTTGCTGAGAGGGCTGATATAGCCTCTGAGTCCGTGTCTAGAGATGGGGCTACAAGCTGATAGTTTTCCGCTAACCATTGGGAGAGCAAGCGACGATTTTCTTTTTGTTGGAATAGCAGCAGCAAACGGCTCATTTCATTGGAGGTGTGAACGATGATATTGAATTAGCTGAATCAGGCTTTGGCGATTTAGAGGTTTACCGAGGCAAGCATTAGCACCATGTAGCAGGCTGAGATGGTTGACTTTTGAATCAAGCCTGGGCGTCAGCACGAAAAAAGGAATTTGGCGATCTTTTAGGCGATCGCAATAGTGCCAAACTTGCCGATCAAAACCAGAAATATCAATTAGCGCTAGATCAATGGTTGAGGTTTGCTGCAAAACAGTTGTTAAAGCCTCGTAGGTCTGAACTCCTAATAAACGGCATCCTAAAGGCTCTAAAAATGCTGCTAACAAACTCTGGTTATAAGTGTTATGAGCAAGACTTAAAATTACAAGCAATTTTCTAGATACCGCTGTTATGAATTAGAGTCATCAGTCCAGTCTGGTACACCGCTCAAAATATTACGCAGTTTACTTAAAGGCGAACCTACCTTGATTCCGTATCGAGTAATTTCTAATTCTCGTAATGTCCGTTCAAACCCTGAAAGCCGTTTCTTTAGAACCCCAATCGCTTTACGTAATTCACCTTTGATTTCTAAATGACGTAGAAAAATTATGTTATCTGCTAAATAGCTGACGCCCATATTAGTTGCGCGAAAAGTTCCTCCAGCAATATCCTCTATTTCGTTGATCAGTAGAGTCGCTACACCCATATTCTGTAAGTATTTGCATAGGGCATGCACATGTCTCACCATATTGCCACTACGGATTGAGAGTTCATAGCCAGCTAAGCTATCAATCATGACAATCTGCGTTTGATGCTGCTCTACTTCTTGGCGAACCAGTTGGGCAAATTCATCAGGAGAATAAAGCAAAGCTTCAATTTCCATAATTGCCAGCGTGCCCCGTTCCAGCATGGCTCGTACTGGAATATTGATACTCTCACAACGATGCAAAATTGTTTCCGTTGTTTCTTCGAAGGTATAGACGACAGAACGTTCGCCACGTCCCGCAGCTTCTTTCATAAACTGCAGACCAAAGGTGGTTTTGCCCACCCCAGTCGGCCCCGTGACGATCGTGATGGCTCCACGTTCAATACCGCCATGTAGTAGTTCATCTAGTTCAGGCACGCCCGATGAAATTGTCTCAGGTTTAAAGTGGCGCTGAAACTCTACTGGCCGTAGTTGCGGAAAAACAGTCATACCGTTTGAGGTTAGCCGTAGAGAATGATTACCTTCAGAGAAGTCAGATCCTCGGAATTTGGTCACTGAAAGAAGACGCTCACCTTGTTCATAACTGAGCGACAACACTCCATCACTCATGAATTTAAGATCATCATCGGGGGCACTTTGACTGCCTTCGGATGTGAATAAAACGGTTGCACCGTTTTGGGTGAGGTAACGGATGAAGGAAAGGGCTTGTTTGTGAAATTGGAATTCGTCTGTGGATAAGTAACGAAACTGAGTGATGGAATCTAGGAAAATTCTTGAGGGCTGTAGAGCCTCAATACATTCCATAATTTTTTGGGTTGTAGGTTCGCGCTCTACATCCGCTGGAGAAAAAATATCGTACGATTGGGATTCTGCAAAAAACTCTGGCGTTGGACTGAGGTCAAGAAATTCGATACCGACCAAATCTACGCCGAGGTAGTTGGCATTTTGGCGAATTTGCGACTCGGACTCGCTTAAGGTAATAAAAAGCACTTTCTCTTGCTGAGCTACGCCTTCTACCAAGAAATGCAATCCTACCGTCGTTTTACCTGTTCCTGGCCCTCCCCGTAGCAAATAGGCCCTTCCTGAAACGAAACCACCATGAAGAATTTCATCTAGCCCTACAATGCCAGTAGACACTCGTTCTTGTAACATATCTTCTCCACAGAAGCTTTTGGATATATCACCCAAAACTACCGTATATCCTGTTTTTTACGAAAAAACCCTTTAATTAAAGAGAAGAATGCTCGATGAACAGCAAATTGGCTTATGTTCTGAGCGTTCAGTGTGAACAAAGATCAGATTTGTTTATAAAAGCAGCTCGATCGCTCTCTTTTTTAATTAAGTACTGTTAAATACTTTTGCAAAAAGTAGCTATGACGAGCCTCTCAAGAGAGCTCAATTACTGAATGCTTGGTCAATGCGAAAGCAGGCTATGGTTTGTCTTTTTCTCACTAGCAATCAAATGGTTGATAGCTCAACATTTGATCAATTCTACAGGCTGGCGAACACAGGTTGAGTGAGGAAAGGCAGTGCTAGAGAAGAAATTACTGGCAATGAGACAAAGCATAATAGAAACAGCTCAAACTTGACATTGGCTGCTCATGTTGCATCGTCCCATCTACTTGGACTGTCATGCTACGACACCTGTTGATCCACGGGTGCTAGAGGCTATGACGCCCTACTTTACAGAATACTTTGGCAATCCTGGCAGCAACCTGCATCAATATGGTTGGGAAGCGGAAGCGGCTGTTAAGCGATCGCGCGAAAGTTTAGCCCAAACCATCAACGCTGAGCCTGAAGAAATTGTTTTTACCAGTGGAGCGACAGAAGCCAATAACTTAGCGATTAAAGGGGTGGCTGAAGCCTATTTTGATCGGGGACGCCATATTGTGACAGTGCAAACCGAGCACAGCGCAGTTTTAGATCCTTGTCGTTATCTAGAAAATCTGGGTTTTGAGATCACGTATCTGCCTGTTCAGGCTAACGGTTTAGTGAAGTTAGATAGCCTCAAGGCAGCTTTACGAGACGATACGATTCTAGTTTCTGTCATGGCTGCCAACAACGAAATTGGGGTTTTGCAACCTTTGGCAGCGATAGGTCAGCTCTGTCATGAACGCCAGATACCCTTTCATACTGATGCGGCTCAGGCGTTGGGCAAAATTCCTTTAGACGTGCAGGCAATGAACCTTGATCTGATGTCGATGACAGCTCATAAGGTTTATGGCCCTAAAGGAATTGGGGCGCTTTATGTCAGGCGACGACAGCCACGGGTGCAGCTAGCTCCTCAGATTCACGGAGGCGGACAAGAAAGGGGAATGCGATCAGGTACGCTATACCCACCGCAGATTGTAGGTTTTGCTAAGGCAGTTGAGTTAGCGATCGCTGAGATGCCAACTGAAGCAGAACGCCTCGCTTCGCTTCGTGAACGTCTTTGGCAACAACTCCAGCCGCTTTCTCAAATTTATCTCAACGGCCATCCGCAACAGCGGCTACCGGGCAATCTCAACATCAGTATTGAGGGCGTAGATGGCCAAGCGCTGCTGCTAGGGTTACGCTCAATTGTTGCTCTTTCTTCAGGAGCAGCTTGCAGTACCCCTAAAGCTGAACCGTCTCATGTCTTGAGGGCTTTAGGCAGATCAGAAGCGTTGGCTTACGCTTCGCTCAGGTTTGGCATTGGTCGATTCAATACTATTGCAGACATTGAGCGCATCGCTGAAGTTGTCATTTCTACCGTCAACGCTTTGCGCAAAGCTCAGTCAACGCCGAGTTTTAAATGGCCTTAGCTTGCTTAGCGATCGAAATCGGTAGCTAGAAGCCGCTAAAAACTAGACAGCCGCTGCCTGAGATAGCGCCAGAGGCGATACAGGCGCGGGGTTAGCAAGTAAAGCAAAAAGACCAAATTAGTCGTCTGCTCAAAAACCTGAAATTTTTCGGCATGATACCGATCATCCCAGTAGCTAACTGCACTTTGAAAGCGAGTTTGCCAGTCGAAGGGAAAAAATACCAGCGGGCCATCGTCTACGTGGGTCAGAATATCGACACCCGCGTGCAGCAGACAAGCCACCAAAAACCAGAACAGCCAGCGCGATCGCGAATTGATGTGACGCCGCGATCGCCAGACTAAGGCCAAGCCTGCCAGCAAAATCAAGGGGGCGTGCAAAAAATTATGCGACACAATCCACAGCGGATCGTGAAAAAAGAGTTGATCAAACATGTAGTCGAAGGCAACCCGCGTTGACCAGCCCAAAAAGAAGTGATAGTAGATTATGCCCCCAATCGATAGCAGCCAAAGCGATAAATCGGGGGCAACTGAGCCTAGCAAAAAAGCACTCTTAACAATCGGAATCCGGGGATTGGCTTTCTCTAGGGCAGCCGTCATTAGAAAATGGGAGGGCGTGTTCATGCAGAACCTTCAAAAACAGGACTTTTTCCGCATTTAGTAGGCGTTGCAGCTCTATAGCTAAAAGCAGAAATTTAAGGGCAGCGGGCAGAAGGAAAGCCTTTCTGTCATTGGCTTTTAGCCATTGAAGTATCTCAACGCTTGTGGCTACAGCTCTATGTTTAGAAAAATCAAAAAAAGTTGATTTGTCAAGCAATCTCAACGGTAAAAACCGGGTCAACCAAAGCCTTTTAAGCATAAGCAAACCGCGATCGCAACGTTGGCTGAGCCAGCAACAGCTTTGGTTATCACAATCCTATTGAGACCCTAATTCCTGTAAATTAGGCACATTCCCCAGCATTTACGGAGCGATCGCTTATGTCTGACACTGCCAATCTGGAAAAGCTAGCGGGCGTCATCAACCGAGCCAGTCAACAGGGAAAGGGGGGCTTTGTCAGAATGCTTTGGGGCAACCAGCCGGCAGATGTGCAATCTCAGCTCATGCCGCTGCTTGAATCTGAGGCGCTACAAACCATTGCGCCTGCTAGCGAATAAAGGGCTATGCCCCTCCTATCGCCGCCGTTGAGCCAGCTTGCTGACTTTTTCGTCGGCTATAAAGAGGCAATCTGCCGAGGCGAGCCACACTTAATCAGAGCAGCTACTAGCTCTTTAATGCGGATGGGTTTGCTGACATAGTCATCCATACCCGAATTGAGGCACTTCTCGCGATCGCCCTGCATGGCACTTGCCGTCATTGCAATAATTCGAGGCTGTAGCTGGTTAGACAGTTGCTGCCGGATCGCTCTAGTGGCTTCAAAACCATCCATTTTAGGCATGTGAACATCCATCAAAATCACATCGTAGGGCTGCTTTTCAAGGGCTGCGATCGCTTCTAGGCCGTCATTAACAATCTCCGCCTGATACCCCATGCGAGCTAGCACATGAATGATGAGTCGCTGATTGACCCGGTTATCTTCTGCCACTAATATCTGCAGGGGTAGGCGTTCGGCTAGTTGCTGATCAATCGGCTTGGGCGCACAAGGTGCCTGATGTTGAACCTGGCGTCCGGTCAAAACCTGCACAATCGTGTCATAGAGTTGGTACTGCCGGACAGGCTTGGGCAGTTGAGCAGCAAATAAAGTTTTATCCCCGGTGGGTTCTGCCTCAGTCTGACGCAGCGGCAGCCCAATAGAAGTGAGCATCAGCAGCGGTAGCCTCTGGCCTTGGCTGAGCTGGCGAATCTCAGCCGCTAGGGTCAAACCATCCATTTCGGGCATTTGCATATCAAGAATTGCCAGATCAAAAGGCTCGGCAGTTTTGAGCAGATCAAGCGCCTCCTTGCCTGATCGAACCGTCACGGGCAACATTTCCCAGGCTTGCAGTTGTAGTCTGAGGATCTGACGATTGGTTTTATTGTCGTCTACGATCAAAATGCGTTTGCCAGTAAGCTGCAGGTTAGTCAGTCGGGCGCGGCTTTGAATCGCAGTCACCTGGGCACTAGGGGCTTGAATCGTGAAGTGGAAAGTAGAGCCTTCACCCAAGCGACTCTCAACCCAAATACGCCCACCCATCATTTCGCACAAACGTTTACTAATGGCTAAGCCCAGCCCGGTGCCACCGTAGCGACGCGTGGTTGAAGCATCTACTTGGGTAAAGGATTTAAACAATTCTGATTGTTTATCAGCAGGAATACCAATCCCCGTATCCGAGACCGAAAAGTGCAATTCGTAGGTATTACTGTTTGGCGTTGAGGGCGACTTAGGTAACGCTTCAGCCTGAACCCGCACGACGATCTCGCCTTTGTCGGTAAATTTGATCGCATTGCTGAGCAAATTCATCAAAATCTGGCGCAAGCGGGTGACGTCACCCAAAAAAGCGATCGGTATATCAGGTGCAACCAATGAAGCCAACTCTAAGCTTTTGGCAACGGCATTGGGCGCGACAAGCTCTAGGGCATCTTCTACACAGGTATGTAAATCAAAGCACTGTTTTTCTAAGACCAGCTTGTCCGCTTCGATTTTAGAAAAATCTAGAATGTCGTTGATCAGCGCCAGGAGGGTATCGCCACTTTTTTGAATAATTTCTGCAAATTCTCGCTGCTTAGGCGTGAGTTGAGTATCTAGCAAAAGCCCGGTCATGCCAATGACGCCGTTCATGGGGGTGCGAATTTCGTGGCTCATCATCGCTAAAAACTCAGATTTGGCTCGGCTGGCTTCTAAAGCCTGCTGGCGAGCCACTTCTAACGCCTGTGTATAGTCTTCAATTCGTTTGTGGTGCAGTCTGGCTTCTAAGAGTAAGACGACCTGATTGGCGATCGCTTTGAGGCTGTCCATTTGCGCTGGCGTGAGTTCTCTGGGCATAAAATCGATGACACAAAGAGAACCTAAGCGATAGCCGCGTGAAGACGTCAGCGGTATACCAGCATAAAAGCGGATATGAGGATCGCAAAGCACCAGCGGGTTGTCGTTGACCTGATTATGGGCGATCGCATCTGGCACAACAAAAGGCTGATCATCTAGAATTGTATACCCGCAGAAAGCCTGCTCTCTAGGGGTTTCAGCAGCCTCTAGCCCGTAGCGAGACTTAAACCACTGGCGACACTCATCAACCAAACTCACAAGGCTGACAGGTACTTGGCAGATATAAGCAGCCAAGCGAGTCAGATCATCAAACGCAGGCTCAGGTGGCGTGTCTAAAATGGCATAGCTTCGCAGTTCTGCTAAACGTTCTGCTTCGTTACCAGGAATAGGGGCAGCTGGCATGCGAGACTCGGCTCCTAGAAAACTAATCGCAGCAGGCAAAAAACTTAAGGCATTGTTGTGGGTGCTTTGCTTTAAAGTCCGTAAAGCGGACGAAAAGTATTTTCCTCTCTCTGATTCCCTAATCTACAGATACCTTAACGAGGATTTTGAGCCGTTCAAGCATATTTACCCGATAATGCAATGATTTTTCCTTAAAGATGACGCTGCTAAGACGCAACATAGGGCTTATTCGGTCTTTCCACCCTGGCTATAACCAGCCCTAACGCACTCTTGCTCCGCGATAGCGCATTCCACTGCGGTGGGTGTGATTTTGAGCAAATTTAGGCATGTCCCCCTGGTGACCCATTAAAATAACGGAATCATCTTGCGCCAAATAAGTTTCTCGGCTGGGATGAATTAAAACCTCACCCGTGGCTCGCCGCAAAGCCACAATGATGAAGGTACCTCTGCCTCGCACTTCAATATCACCAATGGTGCCACCAATTAAAGGGGAATTAGCCGTAATGGGCAGTTCGTTGAGTTGAATATCTAGCTCTCCTAAAAGTTCATTCAAACTAGCCCCTTTATCAGTTTGTGAAAGAAAATCTACCGCAGTGGGATGAGTAATTAGATGAGCCATCCGAATCGCGCCAATCGCCACTGGCAACACTACATGGTTAGCACCTGCCAAACGCAATTTTTTTTCGGTAGAAGGCAGCTTACCCCGCGCCAAAATGATTAGAGCCGGATTCATTTCTCTAGCCGTCAGGGTAATAAACACATTAGAGGCGTCATCGGGCAAAACAGTTGACAGAGCCTTTGCCCGCTCAATTCCGACAGCCTGCAAGTTGTTTTCGTCAGCCGCATTGCCGTGGTAAACCAGGTAGCCCAATTCTTGAGCCATCGCAATACGCTCTGGGTCTTGGTCGAGGACGACAAAAGCTTGCTTCTCTTGCCACAGTCGCCGAGAAAGCATTTGGCCCATGCGTCCATAGCCACAAACAATAACGTGTCGTTGTAAATTTTGGATTTCCTGAGTCATACGTTTGTTTTTAAATACTTTGCGAATTTCTCCTTCGGTCACGAGTTGCAAAAATCCACCGACAATGTAGGCGACTGATAGCACTCCAGCTATAATCACCAAAATTGTAAACACTCGCAGTTGGGCAGAATCAAGGGGCTGAACTTCTCCATAACCAACGCCGAAAATAGTAATTACCACCATGTAAACGGCGTCTAAGACAGACCAGCCAGCCAAGATATAGCCGTAAACCGCGCCTAATACTGTCAGGATAAAGAAAACGCTGCCGACAATAATTCGCCTAAAGGGACGCTGCATTGCGATCGCCGCCAATTTTCTGCAATGGACAACTAACTTGCAATAGTAGAGCCAGCAATTCTTGCTGTCGGTACTGGAAGCTGCAGTATAGCTGTAGCCGCAAGCGTTAAGACACTTCAATCGCTAAAAGCCGTTGACAGAAAAGCTTTTCTTTTATCCCCTGCCCGCAGCTTTTAGCCATACCCCTTAGACGCCATCGTCAGAAAGGATGCTTTCAAGTCTGGGGCACGCTATCATATCTAAATAAACTCGTAACGACTATGACTAGAATCCGAGCAAGCCAGCAATGCTAGACCACCCCTGAATATTCAAAGCTCTCGGCCAATCTTTACTGTTGAAGCTGTATCTTATTTGAATCCTATGAGTCCAACCGTCACGCTACCTGAAAATTCAATTCAAAATCCGCTGCTGATCGGCACAGGCTTACCGCCCTTCGAGGCGATTCAGCCGCAGCATGTGGTTCCGGGGATGACCCAATTGCTGGATGAGCTAGCGCGATCGCTAAGTGCCCTAGAAGCCAACGTCACCCCAACCTGGGAAGGGCTGGTAGAACCCCTAACCCATTTGAGTGAGCGCTTAAGCTGGAGCTGGGGGATCATCAGCCATTTGATGGGAGTCAAAAATAGCCCCGAACTTCGCCAAGCTTATGAAGCAGTTCAGCCAGGGGTGATTCAATTTGCTACCCAGCTAGGACAAAGCAAACCCCTTTACGAAGCCTTCAAGCAGATTCGCCAGAGTGATACCTGGAAAACTTTGGAGCCTGCCCAACAGCGAATTGTAGAATCAGCTATTCGCGACGCTGAGCTAGCAGGTGTAGGGCTTGAAGGAGACGCTAAAGCGCAATTTAACCAGATTCAGCAAGAACTGGCAGAACTTTCAACCAAGTTTTCTAACAACGTTCTAGATGCCACTAAAGCCTTTAGTCTGACGCTAACCCAACCAGCAGACATCGCTGGGTTACCGCCTAGCTTGCTGGCACTAGCAGCGCAGGCAGCGCGTGAAGCTGGCACAGAAAAGGCGACGGCTGAGTCTGGCCCTTGGCGGATAACGTTGGACTATCCCAGCTACATTCCGTTTATGCAGCACAGCCAACGGCGCGACTTACGCGAAAAGCTATACCGAGCCTTTGTTACCCGCGCATCTTCAGGCGATCTCGACAATACGCCCCTGATTGAGCGCATCCTCAAGCTACGGCAACAGCAGGCAATGCTGCTAGGGTACGAAACTTACGCTGAGCTAAGCGTTGCTCGCAAAATGGCTCCTTCAGTAACCGCCGTAGAACAACTGATGGAAGAGTTGCGCCGTGCTAGCTATGAAGCGGCCAAGCAAGATTTAGCAGATCTACAGCAGTTTGCCCAAACCCAAGCCGCCCCCGAAGCAAAAGACTTGATGAATTGGGATACGGCCTTTTGGGCAGAACGTTTGCGCGAAACCCAGTATGAGCTAACAGATGAAGAGTTGCGGCCTTATTTCCCTTTACCACGGGTCTTAGAAGGATTGTTTAATCTTGCCCATCAGCTCTTTGGGGTAACGATTACGGCGGCTGATGGAGAAGCCCCCGTTTGGCACCCAGATGTGCGCTATTTTCAAGTAGCAGACGAGGCAGGCAGGGCGATCGCTCATTTCTATCTAGATCCCTACAGTCGCCCTGCCGAAAAGCGCGGCGGTGCCTGGATGGATGAGTGCCTTAATCGCGGGCGATTTGGTGACCAGCTACGGTTACCAGTGGCTTATCTGGTCTGCAACCAGTCACCGCCTGTAGACGGTAAACCCAGCCTCATGACTTTCCGAGATGTAGAAACGTTATTCCATGAATTTGGGCATGGCCTACAGCACATGCTGACGCAGGTAAACTATCCTGGTGCTGCTGGGATCAACAACGTGGAATGGGACGCCGTGGAGTTACCCAGTCAGTTTATGGAAAACTGGTGCTATCACCGTGACACGCTATTTAGACTAGCGCGACACTACGAAACAGGCGAACCCCTGCCAGAAGACAAGTATCAGCGGTTGTTAGAAGCTCGTAACTTCATGACAGGAAGCGCGATTTTGCGGCAGGTGAATTTTGGCTGGCTCGATATTGAGCTGCATCATCGCTATCAACCCGGTGGCGAAGAAACTATTTGGCAAGTACGCGATCGCCTTGCTGAAAAAACAACTGTGCTCAAACCTATCCCTGAAGATGCCTTTTTGTGCGCTTTCGGTCATATCTTTGCCGGAGGCTACGCTGCGGGCTATTACAGCTACTTCTGGGCTGAAGTGCTAAGCGCAGATGCCTTTGCCGCCTTTGAAGAAGCGGGACTAGAAGATGAGGCTGCCATGCTGCAAACCGGACGCCGCTTCCGCGATACGGTGTTGGCTTTAGGAGGTAGCCGTCACCCGATGGAGGTATTTAAAGCGTTCCGGGGTCGAGAACCTAGCACGGAAGCCTTATTGAGGCATCGGGGGTTGGTGACCACAGCTTAGGCGGCTGTCAATCTTAAATTTAAAGATCAGGCTGACACGGAAAATAAAGACAGGGAGCCACGGAGAGTCGTTTGCTGATCAAACCCTCCGTGGCTCTGAGTCCTATCGTTAAAGGCTGAAGGCTAAAGAAAAAGCTTTTCTGTCAGCGACATTTCAGCCATTGAAGCAATATCTTTTCAGTCTCTTTTCTATAACGGTCAGACTTCAGTAGGGCGGCAAACCTCGGCTTCATCTGCAAAGGGATTGTAACTGCCTGCAAAATTCCCCGTCATCAACGATGTTCTCGAGCCGTTTCAATAAATTGGTTGAGTTCTTGCAGCAACCATTCTTTTTCGGCGCTAGAAAGCATCGTGCCAAACTTATGGGTGTTGATGCCTTCTACTAAGGTAATGGCCTTTACAGGGCGTTCGTCTTGCGAGTAAGCTGTGCGGAGTTCAAAAGGAGCCAAATCTCTAAATTCGCCGCTAACTTGGCGCTGCCAGCCCAGCAGTTGTCGCTCAAGCCGGAACTGCTTCCAGTTGATTTCTAAGCGAGTTCTGCCTAGCAAGCCATTCAAGACAAACGCTGCCATGCCAAAGCCCACTAGCCAAAACGGAATGGAAAATAGCGGAAAAATCCAAAAACCGCTAGAGGCCGCCCCCCAAGTGGCTCCAATAGTCCAGAGCAGCACAAAGCCATTCCAAAAAATGGCGAAGCCACCCAGGGTAAGGGTTTCTGTCCTCAAACCAACTGGCGGAATTTCTAAGGTGAGCTGCGATCGCGTGCGGGCTAGCTTAATTTGGCTACCTTTTGGCTGATGCCGCCGCATTGCCCCAGTGTTTGCACCTGAGGAGGACACTAGCGGCGATCGCGGTTGCGTCAAAGCCGCGATCGATTCTTGAGCCGTACTCAAGCGGTCTTCCATCGCTGGTTCCAGCATACTTTCTAGCCAGTCAGCTAACTCCGGGCTGGTATTAATTTCACTGCGAAAATCAATTTTTAACCGCCGCTGGGGTAAATCAGCAGGCGATCGATGAGTCAATAAAAACAGCAGCGTTGCCGCTAAGCTATACAGGTCTGAGCTGGGATAAGCTACGCCACGAAATTGCTCAGGTGCCATATAACCATAGGTGCCCACCACCGTACCGCCCTGACTGATTGTGCTGTGGTAGACGTGCTGCACTGCGCCAAAATCAACTAAAAAGATGGCACCGTCTTCCCGGCGAATAATATTTTGCGGCTTAATATCCCGGTGAATGATCGGCGGGTTTAAACGGTGCAAATAGTCCAAAATTTTCAGGACTGCTAGCGCTATTTGCTTGACCTCAGCTTCGCTCACACGCCAGCCAGCCTCTACTAAAGCAGCTAAAGATTGTCCTTCAGCCAGTTCTTGAGCAATATAAAAACGGCGATCGCGTTCAGAATCTACCTGAAAGTAGTCAATATAGTCAGGAATCGCTGGATGATCTAGATTTTGCAAGACCTGCGCTTCTCGTTCAAATAGCTCTAGCTGCTTCCAGTCTTGCAAGCCTCGTAGCGAAAGCGCTTTGAGAGCCACCTGACGCTTCAAACCAATTTCTTCAGCTTCGTAAGTAAGGCCACTGCCGCCTGTGCCGAGCAGCCGCACAATCCGGTAACGACCTGAAATTACGTCCCCCGATTGATGCATCGTGTTTATTCCTCAGCTAAACCCGCTGTCTCGACGGTAGCTTAATCGCTGCCCCCATAGAGAAACAACTTGGGTGAAAAGTCCAGGCTCTCTAGTTGACTTAGAGTTCCCCAATCAATTCAGACGCGGCACAAACGCCTCTTGTTTGGGTGTCGCGATTGGCCGCTGCGCCAACCCACGCCATTTGGCTCAGCTCCCATCTTTTGCCCCAGTATAGACTTCAAAGCTGCCCAGCCCGACCGCTTTATACCAATTTCAGCGATCGCTTGCGGATTTTTTCTATCAAAGGATGTCAACAATAAACTAGTAAAAAACTCAAATAGCTGGAAAAATTCGAGATTTTGGGCTTGAAGAAATCAATAATAAAAAAAGCAATTAAATAGATTCAAGCTAAAAGCTTTGATTGAAAGGGGGTGAAATCATGACTATTATTCAAGCTTAAAGAAGTGAGAGTAAGTCTTTAGATATTGTCACAACCATAAGTAAGAACTACAAGCAATCATGGCTATATCAAATATTTCAGTACACACTCTAGAAAGCTTTCTAAAGCTACCAGAAACCAAGCCTGCCAGCGAATATATTGACGGTGCAATTTTCAAAAACCAATGCCTAAAGCTCACCTTTCCCGACTTCAGGGTAAATTAACTAGCGTTGTCAACGAAGTCGTCGAGGAAAGCCACATAGCATACGCCTTTCCAGAATTACGCTGTACGTTTGGCGATCGCTCAATTGTGCCCGATATCAGTGTTCTGCTCTGGGAGCACATTGAGTTTGATTCAAACGGTGAGCCTATCGACAACGTTCTGATTGCACCCGATTGGACAATTGAAATTCTTTCGCCTGAGCAAAGTGCTAATCGAGTAGCAGGCAATATTTTGCACTGCTTGAAGCATGGTTGTCGATTAGGCTGGCTGATCGATCCCGGCGATCGCTCGATTTTAGTCTTCCACCCTCAGCAGCAACCAGAACTTTGCTACAGGCAAGATCCCTTAGCCGTGTTAGATAGCATTCAGCTAGCTCTGACCCCAGAGCAGGTTTTCAACTGGCTCAAGATGAAATAGGCTGCCACGACTCACTGACTTTTGCGTCTTGCCATAAAACTCTTTGTTATACTGCCGCAACGCATCGTAATTATGGGGATCAGGCAAGGATAGGTAAATTTATCCTGAGGCTAGGAACAAAGGGCAAAAAGGGTTAGTTCATACCATCGGTGCCTGCTCCGCAAACTAAAGCACAGACTTTTTCACCTGGCGCAGGCTGATATTGGCCGCTCAAGAGAGCCGCTACCGAAGCCGAACCGCTCAGTTCAGCCGCTACCCCTAGCTCAAACCAGAGCCAGCGAGCGGCGTCACGCATGGCCTCATCGCTTACCAGCACAATCTCATCTACATGCTGTGAAACGAGGTCAAAGTTAATCTCTTCCGTTTTGCGCGGCGCTAAGGTGTTAGCTAGCGAGGTAATTTCTGCTAGCTCCGTCACCTGGCCACATTGAACACTGGTTAAAAGCGTCGGTGCCCCAGTCGGCTCAACCCCCACAATTTTTATTTTGGGCCGTATCGCTTTGGCCGCCGTACTCACGCCGCTAATTAGCCCGCCGCCGCCAATGGCCACAATCAGCGTGTCAACGTTTGGAATTTGCTCCAAAATTTCAAGGCTAATCGTGCCTTGTCCTGCAATCACAAAGGGATCCGCAAAGGGGTGAAAATAGGCGATCCCTTCTCGTTCAGCCAGCGCTAAAGCCGCGCGGTTAGCATCGTCCCAAACCGCGCCTTCAATCACGACCTGAGCGCCCCATTGCTGCAACCGTTCAGCTTTAATCGGCGGCGTATTTTCCCCCAGGTAAATTGTCGTCGGTACCCCGGCAATCCAGCCCGCATAGGCAACCGCTAAGCCGTGATTGCCCCCCGAAGCCGTGACAATTCCGCGCTGGATTTGATCGTCTGGCAGCGATCGCAGCTTATTTAATGCCCCCCTGGCCTTAAAGGCTCCGGTCACCTGCAAACACTCTAGCTTGAGAAACAAGTGGTCTACGGCTGGAATCGGCTGTTTAATCGCGATCGCCTCGACAACGGGGGTTTGGCGAATATAAGGAGCAATTCGCGATCGGGCCGCTTTGATGGCCTCTAAAGTCACTAACTGACTGGTTAGGGGAGGGCTGACAGTATGGAGCACAGTAATTTGAGTGGCGAGTTGGGTGAGTTGAGAGAAGGGGGATGGAAGGGTGAGAAAGGGAGAAAGGGGAAAAAAGCCCTAAAGCTAGCGGGTTGACAGAATAGGATCCTACAAGAATACACACGTTATTGACAAAGCTGCCCTGCCCTGTCATCACTCCGTTACCTTTCTGCTCTCTCCTATCTTCCCATTCCCCTGATCACTTTCCCTAACCCTCTCTTAGCCCTCCACCGACAGCGAAGGTTCGCGGTGCATCATAGCCGATCGCAGTGCCAAAATTGACTTAACAAAGCCGACAAAAAGCGGATGCGGCGAACTGGGTCGAGACTGAAATTCTGGGTGGAACTGGCTGGCGACAAAAAAGGGATGATCCCGTAGCTCAATGATTTCGACCAAGCGGCCATCGGGGGACGAACCGCTGACAACATAGCCCGTTTCTAAAAACAGATTGCGGTAGGCATTGTTGAATTCATAGCGGTGCCGATGCCGCTCATAAACCACTTCTTCCTGATAAAGGCGGCTGGCGATCGTCTCAGGCTGCAACCGACAGGGATATAAACCCAATCGCATGGTACCGCCCAAATCCACCACATCTTGCTGTTCGGGGAGTAGGCTAATCACGGGGTTGGGGGTGTTGGGATTAATTTCTGAGCTACTGGCCTGCTCTAAATGCGCCACATTGCGCGCCCATTCTACTACCGCACACTGCATCCCCAAACATAGTCCCAAAAAAGGAATCTGACGCTCTCGTACATAGCGAATCGTTTGCACTTTGCCATCGACGCCACGGGTTCCAAACCCCCCCGGCACGACTACGCCGTCTATGCCTTTGAGATAAGCTTCGGGGCCATTGATTTCAATATCTTCTGAGCTAATCCAGCGCACATTTAGGTCAGCATCAGCCGCGATCGCCGCGTGACGCAGCGCTTCAATCACCGATAGATAAGCATCATTAAGGCTGACATACTTACCGACGATGGCAACTTCAATCTTCTGGCTAGAGCGATACAAGCCATCAACTAAAGCTTGCCAGTGAGCCAAATCAGGCTGCCGCTGCTCTAAATCTAAAATCTCTAGGGCTTGGTGGGCTAGCCCTTCTTTTTCCATAATCAGCGGCACTTCATAGATGCTGTTGGCATCACGAGCCGGAATCACACATTCAACGGGGACATCACAAAATTCTGAGATCTTCTCTTTAATATGGGCAGCAATTGGCCGCTCACTACGACAAACCAAAATATCTGGCTGAATGCCAATCGATCGCAGTTCTTTGACCGAGTGCTGCGTCGGCTTAGTTTTGACTTCGCCAGCCGACGGAATCCAAGGCACCAGCGTAACGTGCATATACAGCACATCGCGACGACCCACATCTTTACGAAACTGCCGAATAGCCTCTAAAAAGGGCAGCGATTCAATATCGCCAACAGTACCGCCAATTTCGGTGAGTACGACATCAGGACTGGTGTTGCGGGCTACGCGATGAATGCGCTCTTTAATTTCGTTGGTGATGTGGGGAATCACCTGTACCGTTCCCCCTTGATAATCCCCCCGGCGCTCTTTGTTGATCACAGCCTGATAAATTGATCCGGTTGTGACGCTATTAAGCCGCGACATGGCTGTATCGGTAAACCGCTCGTAGTGGCCCAAATCGAGGTCGGTTTCAGCTCCATCTTCGGTGACAAAGACTTCTCCATGCTGAAACGGACTCATCGTACCCGGATCCACGTTGATATACGGATCTAGTTTCAAAATTGAGACTGAATAGTTTCGAGACTTGAGTAAACGACCCAAACTGGCGGCGATAATACCCTTGCCAATACTCGAAACGACTCCACCCGTGACAAACACAAACTTAGTCATAAATCGCCCGACTTCACCCAGACCAAAGCAGCATTAACCCGTTAATTGTGCCACAGTCGTTCAGGAGTGTGGATAGATCCCCCCTAGCGCTCTAATCTCTATCGATAGCAAGATGGGGTGAGGCTGTAACGGATTGTTAACATTGCCGGGACTTGGTCTGTCTAAAATCTTAACTAAATCCCAGGTCACAATCAGATATGGCAACTTCGGTTGTTCGCAGTTGAGGAGGTGTTAATGTTGGGTGATTTTCTCCAAACGGAGCTAATCAGTAATCAAGTTTCTGACTATCTATTGGCGATCGCCATTTTGCTGAGCGGCTTTTTAGCCATCAATTTGGTCAAAGCTCTGCTTCTCAATCGCCTGAAGCGATGGTCTCGCTATACCACCACCGATCTAGACGATCGCCTGATTAGTTTGATCGAGCGTCCGGTCATGCGGTTGGGCTATGTGGGGACGTTTTATATCAGCATCCACAATTTGACGTTGCATCCCATTTTGGATCAGGCGATTGAAGTGGTCTGTGTGATTGTGGCGACGATACTGGGCATTCAGCTTTTGGGTTCGCTGGTAGAGTATGGGGTTCGGATTTACTGGATTACCCGAAATCGCGATCAGGCGATAGAGCAAACGCTAAACGCGCTGGTTCCTGCCATTAAAGTTGTTGTTTGGGCGGTGGGACTTGTCTTTTTGCTGGATAATCTTGGTTTTGATATTTCAGCGGTTGTTGCTGGCTTGGGAATTGGTGGGGTAGCGATCGCCCTGGCTTCTCAAGGGATCTTGCAAGATCTCTTTAGCTATTTTTCGATTTTGTTTGATCGCCCTTTTGAGCTAGGTGATTTTATTATCGTTGGTGACTTGGTCGGTACCGTTGAGCAAATTGGCATTAAAACAACCCGCCTGCGGAGCTTAGGGGGAGAGCAGCTCATTATTGCCAATACCGACCTGACCGGGTCACGAATTCAAAACTTTAAGCGCATGGCTCGTCGCCGCCTTGTCTTTAAATTAGGCGTCACCTACGAAACTGGACTCGATCGCCTCAAAGAAATTCCTAACCTCATTCAAGACATCATTCACCAGACGGTAAACGTCACCTTCGATCGCGCTCACTTTAGCAATTACGGCGATTTTAGTCTGGACTTTGAAGTGGTGTACTTCGTCGAAAGCAGCGACTACGCCGTATATATGGACGCGCAGCAGCAAATTTATCTGGCAATTAAAGCCGCTTTTGCCGAGCGCGGCATTGAGTTTGCTTACCCCACCCAGCTTTTATACTTAAACAATCTCAAATCTGAGGCAGCAGAGGGTACCTATCAGAATGGTCATGCCCAAGTGCAGGCAGCAGAGTCGTAAACTCTAGAGAGCGTTATTGTGAGTATCAGCCAATGGGAACTGCTGCGCCAATCTGGTGGGGGACGGGACTAGCTGCCACTAGCCTATTGATGATGAATGCCCCTGGTTTCGCTCAGCAGTCGCTCTTTGTTGCGTACCCACCCGCCAACCATGAGACGGTGGCCGATCGCATTTTTATCATTGGCACCGCTGATCCTGACGCTGAAGTGCGGATTAATGGTCAGGTGGTTGACAATCGCAGCCCTGCCGGACACTTCGCCCCCACTTGGCCGCTAGCGTTAGGAGAAAATACGCTGACGTTAACCCAAGGAGACGAACGCTTAACGCTCAGCATCACCCGTTTGCCCAATGCGCCGCAGCCACCGTCAGGGGTAGCCTTTGTACCTGACTCCCTCACCCCGGCTGTTGATATAGCCCGTTTACCCAGCGAACTCATTTGCTTCGGCGCGATCGCCCCTGAGAGGGCTGCGGTTTCGGTGGTTCTCGCTGGCCAAACCCTGCCGTTAGAAGCCCAGCCCAGTCTGATAGAACTGCCGCCCAATTCGGCGGTTCTTACCGATCAAAACAATCCCTATGCCGTCAACAGCGCTGTGCAGTACGAAGGTTGCATCACGGGTGCCGCGATCGCGCCTATGAACGAAACCGCCACCGAAGGCGAGATAACCGCCACCGCCAGCCCCGCCTTCGGAGCGACTGAGCGCGTTTTAGGCGTACCTGAATTTCAGCTCCAGCTCAACGGCCAGACACTGACTCAAATCGGTAGCGGCCAAATCAGCCTGCTACAACCCGGACACTTTCAGGTAGCTACGGTCACGGCTGAGGCTGGCGTAGCCCGGACTGGCCCCAGCACTGATTACTCGCGGCTAACGCCGCTACCCCAGGGAACTCGCGCCGCTATCACCGGGCGAGAAGGCGACTGGTTGCGCTTAGACTACGGTGGCTGGATTCGGGCCAGCGAAACCGAAATTAGAGAAAGTACCTTGCCGCCGCGATCGCTTATTCGTAGCGTGCGATCGCGTTTGGTAGCGGGGGCTACCGAGGTGTTGTTTCCGTTGCAAGTTCCGGTACCTGTCAGCGTTGAGCAAAGCGCCGATCGCTTAACGCTGACTTTATACAACACCGTACCCCAAACCGACACTATCTTTTTTAACGACGACCCGATCGTGGAACGGCTAGACTGGCGACCCGTTTTGCCCGATCAGGTTGAATATAGCTTTCAGTTCAAAACAGACCAGCAGTGGGGCTACAGCCTGCGCTACGAAGGCACAACGCTGATTTTGTCACTGCGCCATCCACCCACCAGGGCGAATAGCCGTACGCCTCTGCAAGGAGCGACTATTTTGCTCGATCCGGGACATGGCAGCGCTGAAGACTTGGGCGCTAGAGGGCCAACAGGCTATCCCGAAAAAGATGTGACGCTAACTGTGGCTAAGCTGCTGCGCGATCGCCTTGAAGCCCAAGGTGCCACGGTGGTGATGACCCGCGAAGGCGATGACGACCTTTATCCCGGCGATCGCGTCGCCATAATTGAACAGATTGTGCCAACGCTAGCGCTGAGCCTGCATTACAACGCTTTGCCCGACAACGGGGATGCGCTCAACACCGCTGGCATTGGCACCTTTTGGTATCACGCTCAAGCCCACGACCTCGCTGTCTTTTTGCATAACTACCTTACGACAACGCTCAACCGCCCTTCCTACGGCGTCTTTTGGAACAATCTGGCGCTGACGCGTCCCAGTATTGCACCTTCCGTCTTGCTAGAGCTTGGTTTTATGATTAATCCGGCTGAGTTTGAGTGGATTACCGATCCAGCCGCTCAGCAGCAACTCGCAGACGCTTTGGCGACAGGAATTGAGCAATGGATACAAACCCAGGCACCTTGATCAACCCACAGATTGCGCGCCTTTACCCTTCAGCATCGGGATATCTTTTTTGTCGGGTTAGGAAAAATCGACAAATTTACGTCGCTTTAGCCGACGAAAATCGAGGGTTGTCCCCAGCTTAATAGAAGAGAAATATAACTGTAGCCACAAGCATTGAGACACTTCAATGGCTGAAAGCCACTGACAGCAAAGCTTACCTGCTAGCCGCTGCCCTCAACCTTCTGACTTTAGCTCTGCCTGAAACAGCCGTTTCGAGCCAGGTTTCTTGCCTGTGGTCTAGAGAAAAGAGGGGGCAAAAGTCATTAACTACACAGATCGACGGCTGCCTGCGGTAAGGTGAGGTTGACCGCTTTGATTTTGCCGCCGCTTCAACAACGATGACCGGACAACTACCGCGATTTCAATCGCCTGCCCTACTCCAACAAGCCCTGACGCACAAATCCTACAGCAACGAATTTCCAAAATTCGCCCACAACGAGCGGCTAGAGTTTTTGGGAGACGCTATTTTGACCTTCCTCTGTGGAGACTTTCTCTACAAGCGTTACCCTGCCAAATCAGAAGGAGAACTGACGCCGTTGCGAGCAGCCTTGGTCGATGCTAAGCAACTGGCAGAATTTGCGCGATCGCTCAATTTAGGCCCGCAGATTCGCATGAGTCGAGGCGTGGAAGGCAGCGGTGGCCGGACAAACCTACGCTTGCTTAGCAGCGCCTTTGAAGCGTTGATTGGCGCTTATTTTTTAGACAACGACTCTGATATAGAAGCGGTTCGAGCCTACATCACGCCTTTATTTGAATCCGTGGTTGAGCAGTTGGCGGCGTCTGCCCACCAAGTCAACTACAAAAGCCGTTTTCAAGAGTGGGCTTTGGCGAATTTTGGTGAAATCCCTGAGTACACTATCATCGGCCAATCTGGCCCTGACCATGCCCGTCAGTTCACCGCAGCCGTTGCCGTACAAGGCAGAGTTTATGGCAAAGGCCAAGGTCGTCGGAAGCAAGATGCTGAAAAAGAAGCGGCCAAAGTAGCGCTGCTGAAAGTCATTTCTAGCCAAAGATCCTATTAGTGTTGTCACGAATAGCGATCGCCGCTCATCAGCAAGACTTAATCTACGTCTGAGTTGTTTTTGTACATAGAATTCAACTCAATAAGCCTTCAGTTTTTCAAACATCTAAGCTTTGTGTCACAAGTTTGCCAAGTCGCTTCTGGCAAAAATCTAAACCTATAATTAAGTAGTAGAAATACTCAGTACTTCTATCAGTCGTCGTTACACAGACTGATAAAATTCATCTGAAATTCTCCCTCAGTTCTCCGCAGCCAATCGAATCAGCAATACCGGAGGTTTCAACCATCCGTTTAGAAAGAGCGAGCTACTGATCTCAACTTGCTAGATCAGGGCTGCTCAAAGCTTGGCTTTGATTAAATTTAACCTGACACAAAAAGCTAAATTTTCAAGCATATAGCTAAAGGCAACAGACAGCATGAAGGGTTTTCTGCCAGCAGCTTTCAGCCGTTTAAATATCTCCGATACTGATAGCTGCAGCTATACAAGCTTGGATAAGCAAGGAGAAAACTATGGATAACTCTGTCAATTCCGCTCAAACGCAGCAGCCGGCTCATGACGTTTATATTGAACGAGAGCAAAAAGAAGTTATAGCATTTGTTGAAGCCTTTAAACTCGCGCTTCAACCCACACCCGATAAAGCTCAAAAATCTCCTTTTATATTTCTACTCCACGGCCTCAGCGGTGTAGGCAAGCACGTTTTCTTGCAACACCTACAAAAAAAAGTTGAATCACTTTATCGAATCAGAAAAACGAATAGTCTAGAATCGCCTCTGTTTATCTCATTTTCCTTTGATCAACTCGGAACGCCACAGTCCCCTTTAGAATTTATGCAGAAAGTGGTCAAACAGTTAGAAGATGCCCATTTAACAGACAGAGATTCTTTTTTGCCGCTCAGACATCGGCGATCGCCCAGCCGAACGAATCCTTTTCGAGATAAAACTTTTAAGGAAGTTTACGATCTTTATCAAGAAAAAATATGGACGCTCAAAACCAAAGGGCGCGATGGCGAGAAAAGCGTTTCCAAAGAGCAAATAGAAAGCGTTGTGCGCTTAACAGAGCTAGGTAGTAAAGCGATCGCGCCGACTATTATTTCCGCCCTCGGTATGCCAGAGCTAATTCCCGTTGCCTCTAGCATTGCGACTAAGATGGGGCAAACAATGCCTCAAATTGCTAGCGATCTGCTCACGCTCAAAGATGGTCTTTTGAACAAGCATGCAGACATTGAAGATGAGAAAACACGTAATCTCTTGTTGATGCCGTTGGTTTACATGACGCCTCTGTTTATCCATTTTCTCATTGTCGCTTCTAAGCACCGCAACATTGTGCTTGTGCTTAAAAAGTACGAAAAGACCAGTTCTATGGGTGAAACAAGTTCAGCACTAAATGACTGGCTTTGTCAGCACCTATTGTCCTCTGATAGTGATCTGCTTAAAAAAGCGCATGGCGTTCGTATTGTTATCTCTAGCCAAAATCAGCTAACTCAGCAAGAATGCTGGGCTAACTTATGCCACTATCGAGACGATGCTTTTACTGAGCTACGGCTTGAACCTTTTTCTCCCAAAGAAGCTAGAGAATACTTTGAAGCATACTTTAAAGACAAAAAGCGAATTAAAGAGCCTCTAACCTCGCTTGAAAGAGAAAAATATTTGGAATCTTCTAAAGGCCATCCTAAATATCTTCAGCTTATTTGCAACCAGCGCAATCATTCTTGTGATTTAGACGATTCTGTTATCAGTCAGAAAGTTTCTAACATCTTTTTAGAAGGCTTTTCTGAAAACCAAAAACAGATGATACAAGTTCTTGCTTGCTGTCGCTGGTTTGATCGCCAACTGATTGAAGGAGCCATTCAAGCGGTTCTCGCCATCTTAGATGCTAAGCTCACTCTCTACCCAGATGAAGACCCCAGCAACGAACAACACTGTAAGACCTTTGAGTGGCTGATGAAGCAGCATTTTGTCGAGTTTGAGAAAGATCGGTATCATTTGCATAGTTTAGTTAGGCAGGTATTGAGAAGACGGCTTTTTCAAGAAAATCGAGAGCTTTTCTACCAGGTACACGACTGCTTAGCAAAATATTTTAAGGAGCGAGCCGATAACTTACAGCGGCAAAAACCCCAGTTCACTAAATATAGTGACTTAGAATGGTGCGAATATACAGGAGAGTATCTCTACCACGCTTGTTTTTCACAACAAGAAGATTACCAAAAAGCTTTTATTTATCACTTATTCGCATCTATTTATTTGCGCCAAGCCGCAGTCATCAATATTGCTTTCAAAGAGATTGAAAATGAGTTCAGCCTCGAAAACCATCCGCTTTTACAAAGCCCAACCCGAAATTTCCTTAAAAAGCTTGCTTTTGTGGTCAAGTACAATTGGGTGGCTTTTGAGCTAACGCATGAAACTGATTTTGGTAAGTATAGCGCCGATATTGAAGATGCTGTTCAATTGATTAAAAATCAAATTCATGACTTACCGGATGGAATTGGTACCGTTGCAGCTTTAGAGTATATTGTCAAAAACTTTCCACTCAATGCTAGCAAGGTCGAACGCAGTAAATGGGAAACCCGACTCAGAGAAGCAATTGAGCACACTGCCGATAAGATTGATCCCGAATTTAGTAGTCACCTTTTTATGCAAAGCGTTTGCTGGCAAGCAGTTCAAGCTGACGACGCTCTGCGGTGGTGTGAACAAGCGCTTGACTACAAATCTGACAACGCCAATGCTTGGTTCAAAAAGGGAAAGATTTTGCAAATTCAAGGTAATGAATATTGCAGTCAGCAAAACAACGAATATCGCAATCAGCAAAGCAGAGAAAAAGCTCAATCATGCTACGAAGAAGCTTTGAGAAGTTACGAAAAGGCTCTGAAGATTCAATCTTACGACCATCGATACTGGCAATCCAAAGGAGAAGTTTTAGAATGTCTAGGTGAGTTACTCAAGTCTCAGCTACTCTTTTACGATACCTGTGACATTCATGACGAAAATTGTAAGAAAGCGTCTCATGGCATCCAGCTTCAGCAAGCAGCTTACTATCAACTCGCTTTTGACAGTTACGACAAAGCTCGTCAATTTAGACCTAATGATGGCGACTTAAACAAAAAATGTGCAGATATTAAAAAAGCTCGCGATCAGGCTTTGAAAGACTTTGCTCTGTCTAATCAAGCCAATGATGAAGCTGATAAAATTCAGGCTGCTTCTAATTTTAGCCACATTGAGCGGTTGAGCTATGGAGAGCTAATTGACAAAGGAGATCATATTCGATGCGAAGAATTATTAGAAGATCGTTCGGTCGAGGAAAATAATCAAACGCTACAGTTAGCTTTCGATTGTTATACGTTAGCGATTCGGAAGCAGCCAGAGTATCCTTGGGGCTGGTACAGCCGAGGTTTAGCCTATGCTCAACGGGCGGAGTATCAACCCGCTTACGAGCAAAAGCGTGATCACTATCGCAAAGCTATTCAAGATTATGATAAAGCTTTGGCTCTAAAGGCGGATTTGACCTGGGCTTTATACAACAAAGGGTTGGCTCTCTTTAAGGTTGCTCAGCAACAACAAGCAGGCAATTCGAGTTTGGCTGACTATGACCAGGCATTAGCAAATTTTGATCAGGCGATACAGTTCGATCCTGAGTATGAAGATGCTTGGTATAGAAGAGGTTTGGCGCTGACAGAGTTACAGCGCTATGAAGAAGCGATCGCCAGTTATGATAAAGCGATTGAATGTGCTGAATCTCGCAACGACGATCAAATTCAAAAAGTTAACCAAGCGGGTAACTCAAGCAATTCTCCAAACGGTTCTATCACTGAAACCGCCGAACCGCCAAACCTACGCAAAGGACTTCGTCAAGCTTGGTATTGGTATGATCGAGGCAACGCCTATGCCCGTCTCAATGCTTTTGAAGAAGCCATTGCTAGTTATCAAAGGGCTATTAGCGCCAATCACAAATATTACGAAGCTCACAATCAGCTAGGGGTGATCTTACGCGACAAAGTTCAAGAATATAAGAAAGCCGCCGATATTTTTGGAGAAGTTATTGAGATCGCAGCGAAAAAAGTGAACCCGGCGGGCTATAACGCTAGTCGCTGGCAAGAAAAACAAGCTAATGCCTATTGCGATCGCGCTCGAGCTTATCGAGAATTTTCTCGCGATGGACTCACCGCTCAAGCCGAGGAAACTGAGCTAGCCGCCATTAAAGATTATCAAAAGGCGTTGCAGCTTCAGCCCAATCATCCAGAAGCCTGTCAGGAACTCTTTGCCATTCTCTCCACAAGTTCGAGAACGTTAGAACAATACAAATCAGCGATCGCTACTTTTGAATTAGTTTTAGACAGCTTTGACGAAAAAGCCGTTCAAACAGCACCGGACTATCACTACAATACGCTGCTAGCCCTGTTTCATTGCTGCCTAAAAGCTGATGAAACTGAGTGCCTCGTCAAAGCGAATAAAGCATATGCCAAAGCTAAAAAGTTATACCCTGACTTGAAAAGTGAAGACGATCTTTTCTTTGAAAAAGAAAGTGACTTCAAAGCCGTTCGAGACACCCTACAGCAACGCTTAGGCATTGAGCAATTACAAGAGCTTTAGCCTAAAAACGCCTCAAGTAAGCGGCGTCAAGACGCCACCGGGTAGGCAGGTGAATTTAGCAAATTTCTATACCTAAAAGGTAGCGCTCAAGACGGGACTGATGCGATTCGAACGCATGACCTACCGCTTAGGAGGCGGTTGCTCTATCCTGCTGAGCTACAGCCCCAGACAGTACGACTATACAACATTCGTTTAGCTGAGTTGGTAAAGATACGTAATTGGGGCGATCGCCCTTAACGCGAAATCCACGTCTCTAACCACGGCCCACCGCCAACCTCTAAACCACAAAGAGAACTGGTTGCTTGTAAAAAAGGCACGCGATCGCCCTTTTTGCGCAACTTCAACGTTAGCTGGCCTCGCATGGTATCTCGGCAGCAAAAGGCCAAGCCTTCATGGGTCGGTGCCCGCAGGGGCGTACCTGGTAGATCCGTCGTGCCGATTAGCTCAACTTGATACTCGGCTGTTTCCGCCTGCATGTACCAGTGACCCCACGGTTCAATTTGCCAAGATACCTGACCATTCCAGGGCACAAATTCGTAGAACTGCCCCTGATAATGAATGCCAACCATTGCCACCGCTTCCATCCAGCCTAAAACTTGTCGCCGCCCGCCCCCGGCTGTCAGAGCCAGATCGGGCTGTTGATCAAAGGCATTGCAGTTAAACCAAAACCACTTTTCTGGAAAAGCCCCTCCCCAATTTTTTTCGCCGTAAGCAGGTGCTTGGCTAAACGCGTAGCGCTGTCCCTGCCACTCAATCCAGCCAGAGGCCCAGCCGTGAGCCATCAGAATTTGCCAGCCCGGTTCAAAAATTTGCAACTGAGACAGCCACCCTGCGGTAGACTGCTGCGGCTGCGTTGGTGCGCCCCAGCCGTAGACAGGCTCAATCTGATATTGCCAACGCGCCGCCAAACCTGTGCCCGGATCTTGCAACTTTCCCTGATGCCAGGTCGCCGTGGCCTGATAGCCTTCTTGCACCGTTTGATCAAACGCAGCCGGATCTAAAAATTTAGCAGGCCGCTGGGCTGTAGCATAGCGCCAGTGCCCTAACCCCAGAGCCTGCGGCCAACCCCAAAACTGATCAACATTGGCAAAGGTACGGCAGAGGTATTCATCATTTGGCCCCAGAATTTGCGCCCCGCCGCCGCTGTGCGGTTGTCCCCCTATGGGGTCTTCAATGGAATACATAAACGCAAAGGTTTGGCCAACGTCGGGCAGCGTCACCCGGTAGTACCAGCCTTCAAAGAAGCGACGACGGCTACCATCCCAGTGATAACCGCTGTGGGGAGTCTGCAACAAAGCGATCGAAGTTTGCAAAGTTAAGCCAGAGTTTCGCCATCTCTACCATAGCGGCTGGCTCAGAGCGTGGGGCAGCTTCACAAAGTTGGGTTTCACTCTTTTACCGCCGGATCGCTGAGCAAATCGGCGACGGTTTCGTTTGTTTCGGGTGGCTGCGATCGCGGCGATTGCGCTGCTTCACGGAAGAAATCGGCAAAGTTTTCAGTCTCGGCGATCGCTTTGGGAGGTTTTGCCTTAGTTTCTACTGCCGCTGGGTCAGGCGGATAGATAAGAGCCTGAGGCACTGCCCCTCGATCAGAGTGATCAATCGTTGCAGGCAAAGGTGCCCTCGGCGGCTCCAGTACAGCAGAAACTTGCGGCAAACGCGGCGCTGGCAGTGAGGGAACCGTTGGTTCTGCTAGCCCCGGTGCGGTAAAAGTTGCAGTCGGCTCTGACGCCGCGCTGGCTGCGGCTGGGGATTGAGCGGCTGGATTTGTCGTTGGCGGGGTTGGCGAACTATCGGCTAGGACGGGAGTCGCGCTATCAGGCGATCGCTCAAGTGGCGTATTGAGATCTAGCGAGAAGATAAAATCAGCCGCTTTTGACTCTAAAGAGCTAGCACCAATTTGAGCTTTGGCGGGGGTTGGCGTTGGCGCGATCGCCACAGGTTGGGCGGGGGAGGCTTGTTCATAGGCAGCAACCGCCCGGTCAATCGCTCGCATGCGCCGCTCTTGATCGCGGCTAATGCTATGGATGTTATTCCCCAATCCGGGAGCATTCCAGCGCTGCGTATCAGGATCTAGAAACGAACGGGTTCGCGCCCATAAAATAGCTTCTGAGCCTGACATACCCAGCTTACGCGCTTCAGCCAGCCAGTCCATATATCCACCCCGACTTAAAGCAGCTCGAGGCGATTGATTAGCCAGATCTAAAGCGTTGAGCTTTTCGGCTAGCGTTAGCTCAATGCCATAATCACTCGCTTTTTGTTGAATAATTTCTGACTGTGATTGCAGCCGCTGGAGCTGCTTGTCGTCAGCTTCTTCGGGAGACTGAGCACCGTGCTGGTAAGAAAAAGTTCCTAAGTTCCACACGCCATTACCAGGATCAACGTGACCATAAAAAGCAGGTGTTCGCAAGCCTTCCGGCGTGCGGGTACCTTCAGCACTCCCCACCGCTCGCGCCACCAAAGAATCCGTGCCGCCTCGAAAAATTTGCTCGGCTAGGTTGGGTAATGCGGTTGGTTGCGCTGGTGGGGTAACGGCTGTCGCCACCGCTATCACGGGACTTGCAGTTAGCTCAAAATCGAGGGCGACAACTGCCATGGCCTCAGGGGGCGACGGTTCAACCGTAGTCTGCCGTTCAGCCTCAGGCAGTTCTGGCTTAGCAGCCGATGGCGGTGGTGGCAACAAAGCCGTAACCTGCTCATCAGGGGCGATCGCCATCAGATCAGCGGTACGATAAACGGTTTTGGGCAAAGACTGCGACGAACGAGAACGAGGCGGATTGGCCGCCGCGGGCGGTATCGGCAAAACAGCAGCGGCTGGGGGCGCAGCGGACGGTTCGGCGGCTACAGCCGCTTCAGTAGGGGGCTGCACAGCCGCTTCTGGCAGATCAAACGTGAGGGCGATCGCTTCTTGAGCGGTCGCCGTTTGAGTCGAGCCAAGCGTCATCACCAGCGCACTGGCTGCTAGCAAAGGGGGAGATTTGATCACAGCATTCTCCTAAAACACAAAAACTGTTCCGACCCTCCGTCACAAAACCCCACTTCAACGCCAAACTGTTGACGCTAAAGTACGGGTTGCAAAGTTCGCTCTAACACCGAACTCGAAGGTTCTACAATGGCCCATGTCCCATCTGGCTGACGGCGCAGCGTCGCAAAGTGTAAATAGCGACCCGACCCAATCGCCTCTCCCTGGCTGA
The DNA here is from genome assembly GCF_052168255.1 of Almyronema sp. NCBI lineage: Bacteria > Bacillati > Cyanobacteriota > Cyanophyceae > Nodosilineales > Nodosilineaceae > Almyronema > Almyronema sp. Next base: position 30,831 of record NZ_JBQLZL010000034.1, read on the forward strand.
TGCTGCCTAACTTAGGCCGCTTTAAACCACAAAGGCGAAAGAGATAGGCCGGAACTTCCGCACTAGAAAAGACAACGCAGTATTTTTTATCAGTCGGCTCCACCTCTCCGGTAAAAGGGGCATACACCTTAGCTCCCTTTAGCTCGATAGAAATATCCCCCAAACTGGCACTAATCAAATAACCAGCAATGCGATCGCCTAGCTGCAGCTCCCAGGTTTGCTGCACAGGCACCGATCGCGGCGCGACTGCGGGCTTCAACTGGCACCCCGTCAAGCTTATGACCATCCCCAGGCTCCCCCCCAACAAACAGGCTTTCAACCCCAGCCCTAAATTGACTGTTCGCGCTGATCTCCGCCACCGCGATCGCAGCCTCAAAACGCTATTGAAAATCGAAGCGATAGCCAGCATACTCATCGTTCTCGTAAAGAATCACTAGCTGAGTTTTGGGGTCAAACTCTAGCGGATAGGCTTCTCGCTCTGCCACAACGCCTGAGCGGACTTTAAGTTCTGGCAACTGGCAGTAGGGTTCAGCCACAACCTCTCTCACCCGCGCTTTAGTATCGCGCTCTGGAATTGTCAGCAACTGGGCTAAGGTTTCACGCGACAATTTGGCTTGAGCCTGTACAATCGTCTCGCAACGCTGGGTTGAAGCCGCTTTAGACGGATCGAGAAAAGAGCGAACCCCTTGAAAGTCAAAAAGCAAGCCCACAACGGCAAACATTAAGCCGCCTGCTAAGAAAGGCTTGAGAAAAACAGGCTGAGAAGGATGAGTATTGAAATTTTGCATGGCTGTATTCTCCAGGGATGATCGTGGCGCACAGGAGTCCGTTGGTTTGAACCCAAAGATAGCGGCTTAGAGCCGTCCACCCACTATCAGGCCCGCAATGGCAATCAGTAGGCGGTAGCCCATCGCATAATCGGGCCGAGGCAGCAACACGGCTCGGTAGATGGCCCCAGCACTCAGCCCCAGCAGCAGTAGCATCACTGGCAAACGCAACAAGGGATGCGCTATCAGCAAAAAATTAATGCCCACCCGCAGCATCGCCCCGCCGCTGAACCAAATTACCGCATCTAAAAACGTCAGTGGCGCAGATTGTAATTGCCGCTGTCGCGTTCGTTGCCCTGGTGAGCCGAGCTTTCGCCGCCACAGACGGTAGACCTGCTGTATCCAAAGGCTCAGCGTCTGCATAGCCTTAATGGGTTCTGCCCAAATGGCCTCTAGAGCGAGGTCAAAGCCGTCACTGGGTTCGCCTAAACCAGGCGACTGATAGCCGTGGCGCTGTCTGAGGTTTTCGGCCAGTTCGTAGGCATAGCGTTCTTCTTGTTGCAGATCGAGGTGGCGATAGGTCAGCGTTAGATTGCCCTGGGCGTTTTGATGCACCGCTGGCACCAAAGCCGCGTCAAACGCACAAAGGGGCAACGGCAAAGGGACAGCTTGGCCGCTACGCGTCAGGTGGTGCTTAAGATCGAGGTTGTAGCGATCGCTCATAGACTTTAGCTGAAGAATCGCCTCTTCTTGAGCTAGCGACAACTGATTGATCTGCTGGGCCTGTTGCTGTAGCTGTTGCTGATACTGCGCTACTGGCAGCTCAACTTCAGCGGGGGGCGGCTCACTCACCCCCCGATCGGGCGGCGGCGAGGCTAGCGGCTGGCTCGATCGCTGCCGCAGCGTTTCGACCGTTGTCCGAATCTGATCGGGGCTTGAGCGAGGCAAGGTAGGCGATCGCCGGGGTGTCTCTCGCGACCCCGGTGGGTCGTCTGAGTGCCCATCCCAGGGAAGCGCAGTAGCCTCTAACGAAAGCGGTTCCTGCTGGAGAGACTGCAGCTTTTCTCGAATCGCTCGAAGTTCCATATCAGTGTTGTTCATGGGCGGCTGAACGCGGAGAATGGTTTTCCATTCAGGTTAGTACAAGTGTACTATACCCTTGCCCATTTTACGAACTCTCTATGTAAATTTCTGCAATCTCTCGCTAGACAGAATCGTAATTGTGGAGGGATGAAAACCAAAAGCTAGCGAGAGGGGCGATCGCACGTTGAAGTCTGGCTAGCAAAATTCTCTACAATTGCCCTGTTCTTCAGCATTTTGAGTTAACGCCCTGACCCGGCCTGAACCCCAAAGCCCTTAGCCTATCCCACAGCCGCGACCCAGATCCATTTCCTAACATGAGAACTAAAGTCGGGCATTCTGAGCCAATGGGCATGTACCGTCATAGTTATTCAAAACTAAGGAAGCGATATGGTGAAATCTGCACAAGAGTGGTCTAATGACTGGGCACGTTCTGCTGCCGTCAAGCCCCCATCACCATACGTTGAGAATACCTTTACTCGGCCTAAATCCTGGGTCTACCATTTGACCTTGGGGTTGTTTTTAGGCGGTCAGGTGTTGATGCGGGTCATTCAAGGACGCATTAACCGCCATCATGTCATGGATTATATGGTAGCGGCTGGCCCCAATTCGCTATCGCCCGTTTTAATGACCAATCTGTTTGCGGGCATGATTTTCACCATTCAAACCGCCCGCGAACTGATTCGCTATGGCGCTAGCCATGCTTTGGGGGGGGCATTTGCCGTTGCCTTTTGCCGTGAACTGGCACCGATTTTGACAGCAGCCATTCTAGCGGGGCAGGTGGGTTCAGCCTTTGCGGCTGAAATTGGCTGTATGAAAGTTACCGATCAAATCGATGCGCTTAAGATGTTGCGAACCGACCCCATCGACTATCTGGTCGTGCCTAGGGTCTTAGCCTGCTGCGTTATGTTGCCTGTTTTGACCATACTTTCCTTAGTGGTTGGCATTGCGGGTGGCGTTTTTGTAGCCCACCAGTTTTATAGCATTGCACCTGCGGTCTTTTTAGAATCGGTGCGATCGCTCTTAGAGCTACAAGATTTGGTCATGGTGCTGTTCAAGTCTACGCTTTTTGGCGCGATGATTGCCCTCTTTGCCTGTAGTTGGGGGTTAACCACTACCTGTAGTAAATCAGTTGGGCAATCAGCGACAGCGGCAGTTGTCACGACCTGGGTGTCTTTGTTTGTTGCTGACTTTTTCTTGTCGCTCCTTTTGTTTAACGGTGTCCAAATTCATTGACACCGTCAACAAAAAACCGGATCTTTTACCAAAATCCGGTTTCGCAAGCATTCAGGTTTACCTTAAGAAATTGAGACAGGTCAGCGGCTGAAAGCTATTGACAGATGAATTTCTTCTGCCCTCAGCCCTCAGCCTTTACCTATAACGGCATTGCCGTGAGCTAGTTAAAGCTTCTATTTTTTGAGCTGAATGTTAGTAAAGCGATAGTCTTGCGCCACTGAACCCGTCTCCGTTTCAGTCACAACCTGACGTCGAGACAAGATGAAATAGTCACCTACTTTTTCATACTCGTCTTCAAACACGCTTTTTCCTCCCTTTTGCTCACCAGACTGCGGATCGTGGTAAACAGAGTCGTAGCGGTGGGACAAATAGCCTGCACCCGTCTGGTGGCTGCTAAAGGTATGAATCGTCACCACAACCCCATGAATATGGCGATGCACCATTGACACTTCGTTGTCGCGCAACTGATAGCGATCGCCTTCAGCTTTTCCCCCCATCAAAATTTCGACAGCCCCCTCGCTATCCGTTTCGCCATAGACAAATGTATTCTGGCCGTGAGTATCCTCAAAGCTACGCCGCACCCGGTGAATAGCAGTTTCCCAAAGCTGCTGATGAATGGCTTTTTGAGCCGCCTCATCGTCTATACCTGTCACCTCCGCTTTCAAGTCGGCGCTGACAGTGGCTTGACCCGTAAAGGTTTCGTCACCCACTTTGTAGGTCACCTCTGCTGTATAACCCGGAAAATTGGCATCCCAGGTATAGCGATTTTCGTAAGCCGAGCGAAACAGTTCGCGGGCTGAAGTTTGCGTTCCTACCATGCGGAGTACTCCTAGGGTGTGAGTGATTTGCTGTTTTCATAGTAACGAGTCACGGGGAGGGGAGATAAGACCATGAAGAAGTCGGTAGATAAACTAGAAAGATCAGCAGCCTGCAGTAGAGGGTTCGTCAATTAAGAGCACTGCTGGTTTTGGGTTCAGCTCACCCAAGCCCCTTGCTCCAGCCAGCCAGACCGAGCACCCCTTAGAACATCGCCGTTCAAATCAGTACCCTTGCTCCCCCACTTTCCCCACCTTCCCCATCTCTCACATCTCCTCCCCCTTCCCCATCACCCCTTCCCCTCAATCTCCTCAGACTTACCCCTCACTGGCGGCAACTTTTCCACTAGCCCCATTTCAAAGGCCACATCTGGTAATTCACCCGCAATATACTGGCCGGGTTCAAACACTCGTCCTGGTGTGAGACAAACTTGTCGCAGTTCGACTAGCTCCGACGGTTCAAAAATACTGCGAGATAAGCGGCGTTCTAACGGCATGGTGACCTCTCTATTCGTCGATTTGCCAGAGTTCGCGGGTGTAGTCTTCATCTAAAATGCGCTTAGGCCGAATCACAAGAATGACCCGTCCCAGCAGACGATCAGAGGGCTGAGCGTCAAACCACTGTAAATCCAGGCGATCGCCCGCCTCAACGCCAAAGTAACTATCGGCTCGCCAATCGCGTTGCGCCCGATCGATCACAAGCAGCACCGTTTCCGTCGCGTTTGGGTCTAATCCCGGCAACTGTCGCGCTTGAGCCAAAATTCCAACCGGATCTTCAGCCTGCAAAATAACCTGCCAACCCGGTACGGGCACCCAAGCCCCTGGCCCCTCGGCAAATTTAACCAAGCCAAAGGGTTCTTCCGCCAAGGTTACGGGTACCGCCTTGAAAGCCTCGGTGGGTAAAGGCCATTCACCCGCTACCGGAATCAGACGCGGCAGTTCGGTTTCAGTTTCGAGGCGATAAATGGGCAGCTTGGGCGCGGGTTTAGCTTTAACCACGGTAAAGTCGAGTAGTAGCTTTTCGATTTGCTCACGGGCGCTACCGCTGTGGGCAAATCGCAACCCCTGGGCAATTAAGCGCGATCGCTTGGGTAAATCGGCTTGCTGCCGAGCTAAGCGCCAGTAGTGATAAGCCACCGCATCTCCGGCATGTTTGGTAAAACCTGTCGGCGGTTGCTCAGAGTAAGAATATTCTCGCAGGGCTTTAGCAATCTCGCGCACCTGTTCGATCTCTAGGCTGTGCTGCACGATTAAATCAGCGGCTTGAGCGCGATCGCTTTGCGACAAAATTCGCAGTTCATAGAGCAAATCGCTGCCACGTTGCTGAAAATGCGATCGCGCCTGCTCAGAAACCCCGGCGGCCAGCATTGAAGCATAGACTTGAGCCGCCACAATGATTTGATTTTGCTGGATTGGCTCGAAACCCGTTTCTTCAAAAATTTTCTGCGGACTCAGTCCCGCTTTTTGGAGAGTTTGGCAGGCTTGGCCCCAAGCCACCCAAGTACCCTGCTTACGACGCAACTGTTGCAGGAGAGCAGCCTGATCGCTGGCGGCAGTCGTCGCGTGCCCATCAGAATGGTTAGAAGGAGTCGAGGTCATAGCAGATCGGCACAACGGCCTCAGTGGTCAATTTCCCTGACTCTAGCGCGATTTGTGAGCGATCGCGCCTCAGGTCAAAATAAAGTTAATCGAAAGCTTGACGTTGACGCGATAGACAAGCGATGATGAATAACGCAATTTACAGCATGGGGCTATAGCTCAGCTGGTAGAGCACCTCAATGGCATTGAGGGGGTCAGCGGTTCGAGTCCGCTTAGCTCCATTTTTAAGCTGCTGTGTTAGCACCTCCTTTAAGCAGGTGTCTTTCATACTGGCAAGTGGCCAAAGGGCTACCCCATCAGGCACCCACACCCCAGCAAGTTCAGCCTTGGGCTAAATCCAGGCATGGCCTATCTACTTAGGCTGAAGATCCGGCGGTTCTCAGCACCACGCACCTAGCTACAAGGCGTCGAAGAGTAAACTGATTGAGCCCCCCCCCGTTTCATGCTTTGTCAAGGCAGACTGATCTGAGCCACGCTGACTTACCCAGACAAATGGACAATTCCATGATTTCAACGAGAATTTGTAAATTGCTGTAAGGTAACTTTGCCTATGGTTGACAACATCTTTAGATCGATTTTTTAGATAAATTGTGAAAATTCTGTTGGTGGAGAATGACGGCTTAACCGCTAGTCTGCTTGCAGAAGCCTTGACGGCTCAACAATATGAAGTCAGCATCATGACAACGGCTGAGCAAGTCAATGTAGAGTCAGTCATCGCTTTTGACTATGATTTAATTCTCCTCACACTGCTGATCTCTAACTTCAACGGCATTGATTTTTGTCGGCAACTGCGGGGTCGAGACTATCACAAGCCAATCCTTTTGATCACATCCGGTAATTCAAGTGCCGAAGTCAGTGCCGGACTTGAAGCCGGAGCAGATGATTATATTGCTCAGCCTTACAATCTGGCGGAGCTAATGGCTCGGATTCGAGCGTTGCTGCGCCGCAGCCGATTAACGGCACCAACGCCCACTTTACGGGTTTTGAGCCACGGTAGCCTCTTGCTCAATCTGGAAACTGCCACTCTCAGGTACCAGCACGCAGTTGTCGCGCTAACGCCGCCAGAAGTTGACTTAATCGCCCTGCTGCTAGAGTCTCCTCAGCAAGCCTTTAGTCGAGCGCAGCTTGTCGAACGCCTCAGTACACCTGAACATCGGCTGAGCCGCCGCGCCATCGCTGAGCTGATTCGCCGACTGCGCCACAAGTTTAGGCAGTCTGGGATAGAAGCAGGGCCAATTGAGACGGTTTATGGATCGGGCTATCGCCTACATTCGTCGATCGCCCAGTCACCTCCTATCTGGCCTATTCCGCCCAATCGACTAGCGCCTTCTTTGGGGCTTAATCGCGTTCTAGAGCGCTTTCGAGGTTCTTTTCAAGAACAGGTTGTCAATTTAGAGCGGGTCTATCATCAGCTCTTAGAACAGGGTCTGCAAGCTGAACTCAGACGCACGGGCGAACAAGAAGCGCATAAACTGGCGGGGGGATTGGGGATTTTTGGCTATCTGACTGCATCCGATATTGCCCGCGAAATTGAATGGATTTTGAGTGACCCTAATCGCTCTAACAAATCTTTGATTCAAGATTTGGCCGCCCAGTTAGCCGCCCTCAAACAAGCTCTCACCTATCCCCCTGCGATCGCGGTACCAGAAGCACTCGTCCCCAGCCAGATTCCTTCTGTTTTAGTTGTGGATGACGATGTGGCGCTGACAGAAACGCTGAAGCAAGATGCGATCGCTTGGGGGGTTGACTTAGAAGTTGCCCACGACCTCGGCAGTGCCCGTCAGCAAATTATGCAGTCAGCGCCGGATGTGATTTTGCTTGACCTCATTTTTCCGGATACAGACGAAGACGGCTTAGAACTGTTGCAAGAGTTGCGAGAGCAGTTTTCTGATATTCCAGTGCTGACGATGACCATTCGCGATCGCCTAGCCGACCGGGTTACCACGGCTCGTCTGGGTAGCCGAGGGTTTTTATCTAAACCCATTCCTTCGGCTCAGGTCTTTGAAGAGGTGATGAAAACCCTGTTTCAACGACAAGCAACCAGCAACAAAGTCATCATTGTCGATTCTGACCCGGCCATGCTGAGCAACATTAGCATTTTTCTCAGCAGCCATAATTTTCAGGTTATTGCACTGGGAAATCCCAACGACTTTTGGCATGTGCTAACCGCGACGGCTCCCGATTTGCTGTTGCTCAATGCCCAAATGCCCACCTTTAGCGGGCTTGATCTCTGTCAGGTGGTGCGTCAAGATCCGCATTGGGGCGACCTGCCGATTGTGGTGATGACGCCGGATGCCAATCAGCGAACGATTGAAATGGCCTTTATGGCTGGAGCCGACGATTTTATCAGCAAGCCGATTGAGCCTTCTGACCTGCTACGACGGACGGTGGGACGGGTAGAGCGATCGCGTTTACAAAAGCAAATCAAGCGGCGCAAGCAGCAAGAACACCAAGCCCTCTATCATCTAGCCACTATTGATACGTTGACCCAGGTTGCCAACCGTCGCCGCCTCAACGAATATCTCAAACACGAATGGCAACGGCTACGGCGTGAACAAGCCCCCCTCTCCCTCATCCTCTGCGATATTGACTATTTCAAAAACTACAACGACCACTACGGCCACCCTGCAGGCGATGTCTGTCTACAGCAAATTGCTCAAACTATTCGCACATTGGTCAACCGTCCAGCCGATTTGGTTGCTCGTTATGGCGGCGAAGAGTTTTGCCTAGTACTGCCCAAAACGCCGCTGGCGGGGGCTGTTCACATTGTCAACCAAATTCAGCAAGCGATCGCCCTGCTGAGAATTGCCCACAATCCTTCCCCCATTAGCGACTTTGTCACGTTGAGCTTTGGCATTACCACCTTAGTGCCTGCAACTGAAAACTCAGTAGAGCAACTGATTGCTGCGGCTGACCAGGCTTTGTATGAGGCCAAAGCACAAGGGCGTAACACCTACTGCACCGTTTTACTATGAGACTTAGCGGTGCAGCACTGCCCTGTTTGATCTTTATGATTGCATGAGAAAAATCTTAGAGAGATTGCAGTCACTTTCGGTTGCCTTCAGTTTGCTTCAGACGTCTGCGGTATCGGGCGATCGCGCTTGCCCATCAGTCATGGTTAGAAGCGCAATTTTGTTGACCTTGCCCCTTGGCTTTATTGGGGGCATCATTGCCTATTTGAGTGCCCATCACCATTGGGGCATTCGAGGGCTAAGCTTTGCGGGTTTGGGCTGCGCTACTCTGTTCGGCGTGTGGAGCCAACGCTGGCAAGCCAAAGCCTTGGTGAGCCGCACCCAAGTTTATTATCCAGGTTTGTTTGAGCAGACACCGCTTGGATGGGGGATTAGTCAGCTAGAGGGGCGCTTGATCGAGGTAAATGAATCGCTGTGCCGCCTCACGGGCTACAGCCGCGCCGAATTGATCGATCGCCCCTTAGCGGATTTGATCGTACCGGGCGATCGGATTGAGTATCAGGCTAGCGTTTACACCCTGCTGACTCAAACCCAGCGCAGCCTTTTTTTAGAACGACGCCTGCAAACTAAACCTGGCAAAGTCATTTGGGTTAGTCTTCAGGCGACTTTGGTTAACAGTCCAGACCGCCCACCCTTGCTAAGTCTGATTGTGCAAGACATCAGCCAGCATCGCCGTCGAGAACAAAAACAAACTGAATTTCTAGCCAATATCAGCCACGAATTGCGAACCCCTTTGACCGCCATTCAAGGATCTTTGGGACTGCTCAAAGCCGGAATTTATCAAAGCCATCCTCAAAAGGCCAATCGTATGCTTGAAATCGCTGATTTAGAATGCGATCGCCTGGTGCGCCTGATTGATGAGATTTTAGCGTTTGAGCGCTTGCAGACCGGACAAGTCTTACTGCCTTTACAACCCTGCTATGCCGTCAGCCTGCTAGAGCAAGCAGCCCGTAGTCTACACGCGATCGCCCAAAACAAAGCCATCTGCTACCACATTGAACCTTCAACCGTGCAGGTACAGGCGAATCCAGACGCCGTTTTGCAAATCCTTACCAATCTCATTAGCAATGCCATCAAGTTTTCACCACCGGGGAGTACCATTTGGCTAAAAGCGAGCAGCTTGCCGGATACTCAACAGAGTTGCAGGCATTTAACCCGCCAAAGCGTAGTTTTTATGGTTCAAGACCAGGGCTGCGGTATTCCCAGCGATCAGCGCAGCGTCATTTTTGAGCGTTTTCATCAAATTCATCCATCCGGTGTCGCTGCCGCACCCGGTACGGGCTTGGGGTTAGCGATTTGTAAAAGCCTGGTAGAGCAACAGGGCGGTAAAATCTGGGTGAATAGCCAGGTTAACCAAGGCAGTACCTTCTTCTTTACATTGCCGCTGTCCAATGGCGAGAAAAATTTTGATTATTGATGATGAAGAACGCATCCGTGAGGTGGTGCGGGCTTGTCTTGAAGATTTAGCAGGTTGGCGAACTTGGGGCGCGGCTTCGGGTTTGGAGGGGCTAGCACAGGCCAGACTAGAACAGCCAGATGCGATTTTGCTCGATGTTGCCATGCCTGCTGCTACAAACGGGTTGGAGATATTAGCTGCCATCAAGGCAGATAGCCTAATTCAGACCATTCCAGTGATTTTGTTGACGGCTAAAGGCAGAGCCAGCGATCGCGCCCATTTTGCCCAGCTTGACATTGCCGGAGTTATCTACAAACCCTTCAACCCGCTCAGTTTAAGCACTCAAGTCGCCCAGATATTGGGCTGGGTCAGTCGTCAGGCTAGGCCGCAGTTATAGCTAAAGGCAAAAAGGTAAGGCTGAGGGCAAAAGCAAGGCTATGCTGTCATCGGCTTGGGGCTATTTGAGCGTCTTAACGCTTGAGGCGACGGCGCTGTATCCCATCCGAAGACATACAGAGTCACGGCAATTGTTGCATCCGTATTTTTACGGTCAGCGGCTCTTGTCTATGAGCGACAGGCGATCGCAGCCGTCTGTTAACGAGCCGCACCTTTATTTAGGGCAACAGCGGTCTGAATTAGAAGGCAGGCGATCGCCGCAAACTCGTTTATCTCTGTAGAAACTCGTAGAGTTTAAGCCTCTTTTCTCCGTACACTCACTTAATTTTGTCTGCTAGAAAATGCCTAAGGTTGCCGATGACGACAGCGAAAAAGTCGCAGAAGCTAGAGGGGCACTGTCCCGGCTATCGCCCATCGGCTAGCTTTCGGCCAGGTATAGCTGCAGCTACCAGAGTTGAGCCACTTGAGTGGCTAAAAGCCTTTGACCAAAGGTCTTTCAGGCGGCGTTCTGGCTTGAGCGTTCTCAGGCACGCAGCGCCAGGTTGTAAGATCCGTAGCTCATTTTGCGCCCCGTTGAGCCATCCTCAGACATCGTCATTAGCGTTGAGGTTTGCATGCATCGCCCCCTAACCGCTCTAAGCCTCGGTTTGCTAACCACCTTGCAAGGTCTAGCGCTGCGACTGCCCGCCGCGATCGCAGTCGCTAACAGCCCCCCCGCTAGCAGCACCGAGGCACCCCAAACCCGCCCCATCATCAGAGTGGGCGTGATGGCCATTCGCGGGGTCGAACAAACTCATAAACAGTGGCAGCCCACCATTGACTATCTCAGTCGCCAAATTTCTGGCTACCAGTTCGAACTCGTGCCGCTCGAATTCGACACGCTAGAAGACCTGATCGCCAATCAGCAAATTGATTTTGTCTTGCCCAATCCCGGCATGTATGTTGAGCTAGAGACGCTTTACGGGGCAAGGCGCATCGCCACCCTAAAAAATTTGCGCCTAGGCAAAAGCTATACAGAGTTTGGCGCTGTCATCTTTCGGCGCGCCGATCGCACAGATATTCAAACGCTGCAAGACCTCAAGGGCAAGTCTTTTATGGCCGTGAGCGAAATTGCCTTCGGCGGATGGCAAATGGCTTGGGCCACGCTCAAAGAAGCCCATATTGATCCTTACCAGCAGTTTCAAGAAATTCAGTTTGGCGGTAGCCACGACGCCGTGGTTTATGCAGTTCGCTCAGGCGAAGTGGATGCCGGAACAGTACGAACTGACACGCTAGAGCGCATGGCGCAAGAAGGCAAAATCAACCGGGCAGACTTTGTGGTGCTAAACAACCAGCAAGCCCAGTATGGCGATAGCTTTCCCTTTGCTGTTAGCACTCGGCTCTATCCAGAATGGCCCTTTGCCACCCTTCCCCATACGTCAGTCGATTTGGCGGAAGAAGTGGCGATCGCCCTCATGACCCTGCCCAGCGACCACCCAGCCGCGCAAGCTGGGCGCTATGAAGGCTGGACGATTCCGGCCAACTACCAACCCTGCCACGAAACCCTACGCCTGCTCAATGTGCGACCCTACGAAGATTGGGGCAAAGTTTCAATTGCCGCTGCCGCCTACCAGCACCGCTACTGGCTGCTATTTTCAGGATTACTCATTGGCGGCCTGAGCTACGGCGGGTTGCAGCTAGCCGCCCGCCGCCGGATTGAGTCTAGATTGAGAGCCGCCAACAGTTCCTTAGAACGCCGGGTTGAAGCGCGTACCGCCGAACTCCGAGAAGCTAAAGAAGCTGCCGAAGCGGCAAGCCGCGCCAAAAGTGAGTTTTTAGCCAGCATGAGCCATGAGCTACGCACACCGCTCAACGCTATTTTGGGCTTTACCCAGGTAATGTTGCGCAACCTCAATCGCAAGCACACCACCAGCCAGCACGAACAGTTGCAAGCACAGCGAGAAACCCTAGGAATTATTCATCGCAGCGGCGAACATCTGCTGAGTTTGATTAACGACGTACTCGACATGTCTAAGATTGAAGCGGGTCGAATCACCTTGAATGAAGCCGTGTTTGACCTGCTGGCCATGCTCGAAGCACTGATTGAAATGCTGCAAATTCGAGCCGATGCCAAAGGACTCACCCTTTTCTATGAATGTGGCGACCAGGTGCCGCAGTGCATTATGGGTGACGAACGTAAGCTGCGCCAGGTTTTAATCAACCTGTTGGGCAACGCCCTTAAATTCACCAACGAGGGCAGCGTTACTCTGCGGGTTCGCCAACTAGCTGCCCCAACTCATTTAGAAACCGCCCCCTACCACCTGATTCATTTTGCGGTTGAAGATACCGGGCCAGGGATCGCCGCCACCGAGTTAGATCACCTTTTTACCGCTTTTTCGCAAACCGAGAGCGGTCGCAACGCTCAAGAAGGTACCGGACTTGGCTTACCCATTAGCCATCAATTTGTGCAGTTGATGGGCGGCGAAATTCAAGTCAGCAGCACCTTAGGCGCTGGCACCGTCTTTGAGTTCACTATTCAGGTACGGCCAGGTCAAATGGAGTCAAATCAAGCGTCTCCTGGTTGCCGTCAGGTGGTGGGCTTAGCGCCTCATCAGCCTGTCTATCGCCTGCTCATTGTGGACGATCGCTGGGAGAATCGCCAGCTACTGGTTCAAATTCTAGAACCGCTAGGCTTTGAGCTATATGAAGCAGAAAACGGTGAAGCGGCGATCGTCCTGTGGCAACAACACCAGCCCCATCTGATTTGGATGGATATTCGGATGCCAGTGCTGAGCGGTTATGAAGCAACCAAGTGGATTAAAGCTCAGCCAGAGGGCAAAGATACCGTCATCATTGCCGTCACTGCCAGCGTTTTTGAAGAGGAGCGCGCCAGTATTTTAGCGGCTGGCTGTGATGATTTTGTCCGTAAACCTTTTTCGGAAACGCAAATCTTCGATCGCCTGAGCCAGCACCTAGGCGTTGCCTATACCTACGCTGAAGCAACCTGCCCCAATCCAACGCCCCCCTCAGCCGCTAAACCCCTAGCGCCAGGTGATTTGGCTAAACAGCCCGCCGAATGGATTGCGCAGCTTAACCTGGCAGCACGAGGAGCCGAAGATGAACTGATTTGGCAGCTTTTAGATCAAATTCCACCCGCCGATGCTCCGTTAGCCGATGCCCTAGCAGAACTGGTCAATAACTTTCGTCTCGATCGCATTGTTCACCTGACCGAAACCCCGCTTCAGCCCACCCACGTTCGGCAAATTGTAGGATTAGCGGCGGATCAGCCCACCTACCGCCTTTTGGTCGTAGACGATCGCGCTGAAAACCGTCAGCTTTTATGCCAGCTTCTGCAACCCATTGGGTTTGAAGTTGACGAAGCCCCAGACGCTCACCAAGCGATCGCCCTGTGGCAGCAGTATCAGCCGCAACTAATTTTGCTAGAGATGCGGCTACCCGGTGTGAGTGGCTACGAAGTTGCCCAGTCGATCAAATCTCAACCTCAAGGGAGGCAAACCGTCATTATTGCTTTGACCGCTAGCGTCTTTGAAACTGAAAAAAGCAGTCTCCTTGCAGCGGGCTGTGACGACTGGTTACGCCAGCCTCTTTCAGAACAACAGCTCTTGAGCAAACTTGCAGAACATCTAGGGGTGAAGTACCTCTATACCGAAACCACAGCCACAGCCATCAGCCATCTGGCTTAGCTTTGATTGCCCTTAGTTAAACCAACCTCTCACCCCTCCCGGCAATGCCCCAAACTCTGACTCCCAAAGGCGATATTTTGGTCGTTGACGACCGAGCCGATAACCTCAGGCTGCTCTCTCATCTGCTCAACGAGCAAGGCTACAAAGTCCGCAAGGTGATTAAGGGAGAACTCGTTTTTGACGTGATCCAGGTGAATCCTCCCGATTTAATCTTGCTAGACATTATCATGCCGCAGATGAACGGGTTTGAAATTTGTCAGCGGCTCAAAGCTGATCCAAACACTCAAGATATTCCAATTATTTTTCTCAGTGCTTTAGACGAACCGCTCGATAAAGTCAAAGCCTTTTCTATTGGCGGAGCCGATTACATTACTAAACCCTTTGAAATTCAAGAAGTCGTTGCCCGCATTGAGCATCAGCTCAACATTATTCGCCTGCAAAACCAGCTCAAGCAGCAAAACTGGCAGCTACAACAAGAAGTTCAAGAACGTCACAAAGCCGAAAAGGCACTACAACAGCTCAACCAAGACTTAGAAACACGGGTGCAGCAGCGTACGGCTGAACTCACCACCGCTAACCAGCAACTGCAACGCCTAGAAGGCCAGTTACGCCAATCTTTGGCGCAAGAGCAGGAACTTAGCGCTTTCAAATCGCGAATTATCACGACGATTTCACACGAGTACCGCACACCTTTAGCTATTATCAGCAGCTCGGCTGGCGTTTTAGAAGAATATCGCGAAAAGCTCACCGAACAGCTACAGCTCAAACATCTTGGCCGCATTCAGCATTCCGTTCAGCATTTGACTCAATTGGTTAACGATGTTTTGTTTCTAGAGCAAACTGACTTTGGCCAGATCGACTTCAACCCGCAACCGCTGGCCTTGCTACCATTTTGCCAAGCGCTGGTCGAAGAAGTGCAGCTAGCTAGCCCCCATCACACCCACAGGATTGAGTTTAGCCACCAGGGCGACTGTCCGCTGGCCACTTGGGATGGTCGGGTATTGAAAAAAACATTCGTCCATTTGCTGAACAATGCCATTAAATATTCACCCGCTAGCTCAGTGGTTCATTTCCGGCTGCGCTGTTGGGCTGAAAGTGTTGAGTTTCAGGTGCAAGACGCGGGCATCGGCATCCCCACGATCGATCAAGCCAGCTTGTTTGAGTCTTTCTGGCGGGCTAGCAATGTGGGCAATTTGCCAGGGGTAGGGCTGGGGTTGTCGATCGTCAAGAAGTGTGTGGAGCGGCAGCAGGGGGCGATCGCCTTTGAAAGTCAGGAAGGCGTTGGTACCACCTTCACCGTCCGGTTGCCGATATGCCCAGTTGAGCCAGCCTCTATTGAGTCATCCTCGATCTTGCCAGAGGCAGAAAGCTAGCTTGAATCACCACCGCGATCGCCTATTGCTAAGCGATCAGATTTGAATAGCTCAATACTCGCCATTTAGCACTTTGCCGCTAGCATGGAATCGTTTGAGCAGGCAGCGATCGCTGTCTTGCGTCAGCCCTTAGCGATTCCCTAACGATCAATCATCATGCACTTTTTATCCGATACGGTCGTGCTTTCGCGCATGCAGTTTGCGCTCACAGCCATTTTCCACATGATTTGGCCAGTCCTCACCACCGGATTGGGTATCTATCTGGTTTTAGTTGAGGCTTTGTGGCTCAAAACTCGCAATCCTGATTATTACTACCACGCTCGGTTTTGGTCGAAGCTCTACGTTCTCAACTTCGGTATCGGAGTAGCCAGCGGCATCCCGATGGGCTTTCAGTTTGGCACAAACTGGGCACCTTTTTCGGAAGCCGTTGGCAATTTTTTTGGCAGCATTATCGGCTTTGAAGCGTCTTGGGCCTTCATGCTAGAAGCGGCCTTTCTCGGCATCATGGTGTTTGGCTGGGAGCGGGTAAACCCGATTATTCACTTTGTCGCCACTATTTTGGTGGCCTTCGGTGCCAACCTTTCAACCTTCTGGATTCTCACTGCCAACTCTTGGATGCAAACCCCAGCCGGGGGACAGTTTACCGACGGCATCTTTATTGTCAACGACTACTTTCAGGCCATTTTTAATCCCTTCATGGCCGTGAGTATTGCCCACATGTTTTTGGCGACGTTGGAGACGTCTCTGTTTGTCATCGGCGGCATTAGCGCTTGGTACATTCTCAATCAGCGTCATCCCGCCTTTTTTGCAAAAGCCTTCAAAATCGCGCTAGCAACTGCGATCGCCGTAGCCCCTTTGCAAATCTATGTGGGTCACCTCAGCGGCGAACAAGTGTATCGCCAACAGCCCACTAAAATGGCCGCGATGGAAGCCTTGTGGGAAACTCAACCCGCTGGCCAACCCGCCGACTGGAGCCTGGTCGCCTTGCCCAACAAACAAACCGAAACAAACGATTGGGAAATCAAAGTACCTAACGCGCTGGGCTACATTTTAGAACTCAAGCCTAACCTGTCGGAACCCGTGCAAGGGTTAAAGGAATTTCCCCCCGAAGATCGTCCTAGCATGGTTGGCTTAGTCTACTATTCTTTTCGCCTTATGATTGCGATCGGCTTCTTTTTGGCCGGATTGATGCTGCTGACAACGCTTCAGTGGCTGCGAGGTCAGCTTGCTGCCGAAACCATCGCCGCGCAGCGATGGCTGATGCGCGGCTGGATTTTTGCGGCTCCTCTGGGCTATATCGCGGTTGAGTCGGGCTGGATTGTGCGCTGTGTGGGGCGGCAACCGTGGGTGGTATACGGCCAAATCCGTACCGTAGACGCCGCCTCCAACCTCCCCCCTGGTGATGTGCTAACAACGCTGGTGGGCTTTGCCACTACCTATACCATCTTATTTTTCGGCGCGATTTACTTTGGCAGTCGCATTATTCGGCGCGGGCCGCGACTGGATCTACCGATTCCTGGCATAGAAGACAAACCCGCTGTTAATACAGAACCCGGCCAGTTTAGCCCGGACGAACGCCCCGTAGAAGCCCAACAGTAATGGTTTACGCTTATGGACACGCTCAGCTACTTTTTACCGCAAGTCTGGTTTGGCATTTTGGCTCTTTTTCTTTTTCTCTATGTCATGCTGGACGGCTTTGATTTAGGCGTGGGGATTTTGTCACTTACCGCCTCGTCAGAAGAACGTCGTAGTGTTTTGATGACCAGCTTGAGTAATGTTTGGGATGCCAACGAAACCTGGCTGATTTTGATGGGTGGCAGCTTGTTTGGAGCGTTTCCGCTTGCCTATGGCACCATCCTCAATGCGTTATACATTCCCATTTTCATCATGCTGTTTGGCATCATTTTTCGTGCTGTTGCTTTTGAATTTCGGGAACAGTCTAATCGCAAATTTTTCTGGAATACAGCCTTTGGTGTTGGCAGTTTTGTGGTAGCCCTAGGCCAGGGCTTTGCCCTCGGTGGCGTCCTAGCAGGTATTCCGGTAGATGGCACCGGGCACTTTGTCGGCAGCACTTGGGAATGGCTCAATCTGCCGTCGGTTCTGGTGGCCTTGACGCTGATTCAAGGTTACGTGCTGATTGGATCAACCTATCTGGTCTGGAAGACGGAAGGGGAACTGCAGCAAACCCACTATCGCACGGCTAAGCTAGCTGCCATTACCACACTGATTGGGGCAATTTTGATTACGATCGCCACACCAATCTTTTACGAATATGCCCGCACTCGCCTATTTCAGACGCCGCAAATCTACATTTTTGCGGTCATTCCCCTTTTGGGCGTGTTGCTGATTACGCTGTTGTTGCGCAGTCTCAATCGTCATGAAGAAAGGTGGCCCTTTGTGTGGACAATTTTGCTGTTTCTGCTGACATTTGTGGGACTGGCCTTAGTCGTATTTCCTTACATCATTCCCACCCAAATTACGATTTACCAAGCTGCTGCCGATCCCAGCGCGCTGGTTTTTATGCTGATTTTTATTGGCGGGTTGATTCCGGTGATGCTGTTTTACAACCTTTACCAGTACATCGTTTTTCAGGGTAAGGTTACTGGCGGCAGCTACGGCGGCGAGTAACCCACCTGGTCAGACCAAGGGCGTTAAAATTGCAGGGCACTTATGGCTAGCTGTCAACCTCCAACCTTTGCCGATCGCGGCACGATTGGCACTCACCCTTATCGCCTGCGCCAAAGCGCAAGAGCCAAACATATCTCTATTAAAATCTCTCCCTACGGTGAGATTGAGGTTGTGACACCGCGACAGTTTGACCCCCAAAAGTTGCCTGCGATTTTGCGCCAAAAACAAGCCTGGATTGAGCAAACCCTAGCGCGGCTAGCTCACCAGCGGCAGGCGATCGCACCGGATCTAACGAGCGCTCAGCCAGGGCAAATCGATTTACGTGCCCTTGATGAAAGCTGGGAGCTGGTCTATTTACTCAACTCGCGCGATCGCCTGCAAGTTACCCCCCTCAACTCACGCCAGCTAGCGGTCGTTGGCCCTAGCGACAACCTCAAACTTTGCCAAGCAGGTTTACAAAAATGGCTCAAGCGCAAGGCCAGCCTGGTTTTGCCCAACTGGCTGAGCCAAATCAGCCAACGCGCCCAACTGCCCTATCAGCGAGTTAGCGTGCGGGGGCAAAAATCGCGCTGGGGCAGTTGCTCCAGTCAGCAAAATATTAGCCTCAACTACAAGCTTTTGTTTTTACCGCCACCGCTGGTGACCTACGTTTTGGTTCACGAACTTTGTCATACGCTGCAAATGAACCATTCCGCCGCTTTTTGGCGGCTGGTTGAACAACACCTACCCGACTATGCAATACATCGGCAGCAGCTTAAGCAAGCTTGGCAGTACATCCCTCAGTGGTTAGAGCAGCAAATGTAACGGGCGTGAGATGACGCTTTGGCCTTGAACGCCGTAGACAGTCGCCTCTTTTCTAAGCTAAAGTGGTACTGACTATGTTTTAGCGAACGGTTTCATCGCTGCCTGTCGAGCAAATTGACGCTTGTATCTGGCTTGATAACGACCGTATCGTTTAGCCTAAGCCAACTCACCTTCCCGGCAAAACCGCACCCAATGGCTGATTTACGCTATGCAGCAACTTCAAAATCTAGCCACGATAGAATTTAAGGGCGGGCAATTAGCTTGGGTTAGCAGCTGTGTTCCCAGGGGGATTAGAGTATGACATCCATGCAAAGTAAAGCGATCGCCAATAAACGGCTTCGATCTCTCGATGACGCGCTAGAGCGCTGTCAAGAATTGGGTATGCGTCTGAGTCGGCAACGGCGCTACATTTTAGAGCTGCTTTGGCAGGCGCAAGAGCACCTTTCGGCGCGGGAAATTTACGATCGCCTCAATCGCCAAGGCCGCGAAATTGGCCATACTTCTGTCTATCAAAATTTAGAAGCCCTTTCTGAGCAGGGCATTATTGAGTGCTTAGAGCGCTCAGACGGTCGTCTATATGGCAACATTAGCGACTCTCACAGCCATGTTAACTGTCTCGATACTAATCAGATTATTGACGTGCATGTTGAGCTACCGCCAGAGGTGATTCGTAAAATTGAAGCGGAAATCGGCATTACGATTACCGACTATCGCATCGATTTTTACGGCACCAAAAACCCTACCTGATCTAGCAGCGGGCTAGGCATCGCGAAAAGCCAAACGGAAAAGCTTTCTGTCAGCCGCCGGTAGCCCTTTAAGGGGCTGACCCCCCTCAGGGCTACCGCCAGACTTCAAAACCACCAAAACTGCCTAACAAAAAAGAAGCTGATCTCCTGGAGTGAAAGCGGCTCTGCCGCTCTAGAGGTCAGCTTCTTTTTACAGGGCGGTGTTGTCTAAAAAACCAGGGGGCGATCGCCGTTACTTGTTAAAAACGTCGCGGGTAAACAAAACCAGTATGGTGCCAAAAACCACAGCAGCCAGTGCAAGATCCATAAATAGTCTCCTAAGGTATGACAACAGTCAATTGCACCTTGTCGCCCACGGGCGAGAGCGGTACATGAGAGCTGTCATTACTGTACCCGAACCCAGCCCCTAAGTGGAGATTGGTGTCACCCTCTATAGACCTTAGCCTCGAATCTGCACAGGCATAACTAGATACGTCATCTTAGATCCGCCTAGCGGAGACAGTACCGCAGGGCTAGTCGCGCTGTTGCACTGCAACTGCACCTCAGAGGTGTTGATAACTTTGAGGCCATCGAGCAAATAACGCACGTTAAAGGCAATGTCTAAGCTATCGCCCGTAATTTGAGCCGTCACATTTTCTCGGCCGCTGCCCACTTCTTGAGCTTCTACCGTCAGGGCGATCGCCTGTCGTTCATTGTCCAGGCTGAGCTTAACAATATTATTTTTTTGGTCAGCCAGTACGGCAATCCGCTCTAAGGCGGCGACAAATAACTTGCGATCAATCGTCATCTGTCGGGAAAACTGTCGCGGAATCAGTTGCCGATAATTGGGGTATTGCCCCTCTAATAAGCGCGTGGTAATTCGCTGCTGCCCCAGTTCAAAAATGACCTGCGTAGGGTCAAACTTGAGCGCAATCGCTTCACTACCTTGATGCAGTTGCACAATGCGTTCTAACTCGCGTAGCGCTTTGCCAGGAACCGTCACCTCTATGGCTGTCTCAGCCGCAGCGGCAGCGGGTTGGTCAGGTGTTTGCACCACAGCCAGCCGATGCCCATCAGTCGCCGCAAATTCTAGCGTGGCAGCTTCACTCAGCAGATGCACCCCCGTCAGCACCTGCTTAGTTTCATCGGCGCTAGCGGCAAACAAAGCGCCACGCAGCCCTTCTAGCAAAATTTCTGGCGATAGCTCAGCCGACTGTCCTGCTTCAACTTCGGGCAAATTGGGATATTCTTCGGCGCTGAGTCCTCGTACCTCGTAATGGCCGGAAGAACAGGTGAGTGTTAGCACCGTTTCCGCTTCTGGCGCTTCTAAAACCAAATCTTCAGCCGACAGCCGCGAGACAATATCGCCCAAAAGTTTAGCTGGTAAAGTCAAGCGCCCCGCTTGCTCCACCTGAGCCGCAAAACAGGTTTGAATGCCTAAGCTCTCATCAAACCCAGTCAACATTACCTGCTGAGCGGTTTCGTCGGCTTTGAGCAAAACATTGCCTAAAACGGGTTTACTTGGTCGTGAGGGAACAGCCCGACTGACAAGGGAAAGGTGCGTGTTTAATTCGCTCTGAGAACAAACGAATTTCATGGATTTTGCCCAGGTTCAAAGCATTTAGTCTAGCGAATTTGGCAGCTCACTCAGGATTCTAAGGGCTGGATGCCAATCGTAACACCCTTGTTTGGGGGGTTCAATCCAAAGATTTTTGTCGCTCTTTCGCTCTTCTTCTCTTTTTAAAAAATTTTTAAAGTAGTAGTAGTAGGGCTTGTGGAAAATGTGGAAAATGGAGGGGATCTATCATGAGGCGGTGGCTTGAGCGATCGCTAGCCTGTGGAAAACTTGTGGGAAACTGACAAAGTATTCCACAGCCCTTATAAACTGTCAGTTTTTTTCCACTGAACAGGCTAACTTATCCCCTAACTTTCCACAGTTTTTCCACAGAGAAGAATTAGTTTTCCACAGGCTAGATCCGCCAATTTTTAGAAATCTTTACTTACAGCCAGGGGCGCTACCCCACCCCGCCTTAGAAAAGTCTTAGAAAACCGAGGGCGGCAGCTCTCGCCAATCTAGAATGACGCCATCGTTAATTTCGTACCGCCCCTATGCATTCCCCCCCTGCAGATCCGCTTAAGTCTGGCTGGTACGCTGCCCTAGGGACGTTGCAGCGCATGGCTAGCTTGCCCCAGCAGCCGCAGCAGTTCAGCCAGGATTGGCAACAGCTACAGCAAAATCCATCGCAGTTCTTTGCCGGACTGGTAACGGAGGGGGCTGTGGTTGCCGAAGCTTTAGAAGCCACCTGTCAACAGTTTTCTGGCCGAGCTTGGGGCGATCGCCCTTTGCCCAAATACATCAACCGCCCGAACGATCAGTCTTTTTTGCAGCCCTATGAACTCAAAAATACTCAGCTCTTTGGCTTTGTTTTAGAAGGATCTTTGGCGCAGTTGCAAAAACTCTGCGATCGCAGCTTGAATCAGCCTGCCGATGGATCTGTGCATTATCAGGTGGCGATTCCTTACGTGATTTTGAGCTTTCAGCACATGGGGCGGGTGAGTTCGCTCAACCCACCGGATGCTAACCGGGGCTTTCTCTCTGAAAAAGAAGTTGCGATTTGGGTGCTAACGCTGGCGGGCAAAAAATGCGGGCCTGTTTTTCGTGCGGAGCGTTTGGCCTGGTTTATTCCTTATATGTTTGCCAGCAATGAACCGATTATTGCTTCCGGGCGCGAAGTCTGTGGCTTTCCCAAAGAACTAGGGAAATTTAAGCTGCCCGATCTCAATCAACTAACGCAACCCGCTCACCTGCAGGCACTGACCTGGAAAACCCTCTCGCCTCAAACCCCGGCTCGCTGGGAAACGCTGATTCAAGTGCAAGCGGCTGAACCCCAAAGCGAACCGATCAAGCGCTGGCAAACGGCAGCGGAAGCAGGGCGGCATTTGGTGGAGCTATTGCTTAGTGGCCAAAATGCGATTGATATTCCGGGTTGGGAGCTACCTTTTAGTCTGGCAGACGATTTGCTAACGGGTGAGGTGCCGATTGTTTTGCTAAAGCAGTTTCGCGATGTGGTGAGGGGCGATCGCGCCTGCTATCAAGCCATCGTCGAAACCCCCGCCCAGCTCACGGCCTTGCAAGCCGGTGGACTGTTAGGGGCTGAGCACTTAGGCTATCAGTTTACGGTGGCCATTGGGCAGTTTGCCAGCCATCCGTTGGTGCAAGATTTAGGACTAACCACCCAGGGAAGCAGCTTACAGCCAGATAGTCCGCTACAGGTGCCCGTTAAATTTGCTTTTTGGGTCGATTTTGATTTTCAGTTGCAAAACGGCCAGATTATCTGGGAGGCTCGTCGCTAGTCTGCCTGATTGATAAAACCAAGCCATGTTTCATGATGTCTGCAGGCTCTAGGTGCTGCGCCGCAATTGCCCACAGCGCTGGCAGAGGTTGGTCTGCTTGGCGTTACCGAAAAGTGATTGGTCGGTCTTGATGTCATAACCCATAGCCCCTTCTCCAGCTTTTACTATGTCTGAACTTCCGCAGCGTCAAAAAATTGCCATCTTAGGTGGTGGTATGGCCTCTCTGACAACGGCCTTTGAACTGACCAGCCAGCCCGGTTGGGATAGCTTGTACGACATTACTGTTTACCAAATGGGATGGCGACTGGGTGGTAAAGGTGCAAGTGGGCGCAATCTTCAGCCCCATGCGGATGCGGCTGAACCCACCTACCGCATTGAAGAACACGGTTTGCATATCTTTTTTGGCTTTTATGAAAATGCCTTTCGGCTGATGCAGCGCTGCTACGCCGAGATGGGAGGCAATGGCCCCCTCGCTACGGTTGAAGATGCTTTCAAGCCTCATAACCTGATCGTTTTGCAAGAGTATGCCAACGATCAATGGCAACCCATTTCCCTCAACTTTCCACCCAATGCTTTGCGTCCCTGGACGGGGGGCTGTCGCTGGTCGCTGTGGCAGCATGTCTGCACGACAATTCGCTTTGTGCTGAGTTTGTATGTAGAGTATCGCCAAATTCAGCGATCGCCCCAAACCGGATCCCCTCAGTTTTTAGAAACGCTGATTGAACAATTTGAAGTGGGTCGTGAGATTTTTGAATACGCCTTTGACGGCGTTTTTCTGCATTTGCCAGCGCATTTACTGCGATCGCTGGTGCAAGAACCTCAGCGCTGGCAGGCTTGGCTGGGCAGTGCCTTTGAGCGGATAGAAAAAACTTTCAAGACCTGGGATGTGGGGTCAGAAGGGGCATTTTTGCATCTGGCTTTACAGCTAGCAGAAGCGCTACCCGAAAACCCCAGCTTTCACCGCCGCGAACACCATCGCTTGCTGGTTCAGCTTTTAGAGCGGTTTATCGATCGCTTTAGTCTGCGCTGTGCCGCTGAATCAGACGAGATCTATGATGGCCGTTGGCGGCTGGCGCTCATTGATATTGCCCTTGCCAATCTTAAAGGGCTTTTGGTGGATGGCATTGTTTACCACGGTTCGCTAGCCGCGATCGATCATCTTGACTACCGCACCTGGCTGCTGCAGCATGGCGCTCGTCCCAGCAGCCTGCAATCAGCCTTTATCCGTGTGTTGTACGACTTGGTCTATGCCTTTCCCGGTGGTAATATCACCCAGCCTCGGCTGGCGGCTGGGGTGGCTGTGCGCATTTTGATTACCATCATTTTTCAATACAACGGCGCTGTCATGTGGAAGATGCAGGGCGGCATGGGAGATGTTGTGTTTACGCCGCTGTACACCGTGCTAAAGCGACGGGGGGTTAAGTTTGAGTTTTTTCACCGCGTTCAACATCTGCACTTGAACGCAGAAAAAACGGCGATCGCTGAAATTACCCTGGGTCGTCAGGCTACCCTCAAAGACCCTGCTCAGGGATACGAACCGTTAATTACCGTCAAAGGAATGGGCTGCTGGCCGAGCGAACCGCACTATGATCAGCTCGTAGAAGGAGCCGAACTCAAGCAGCAAGGCATCAACCTAGAGTCGTACTGGTCACCCTGGAAACAGCGAGAAACACCAGTAACGCTAAAAGCAGGCCAAGATTTTGACCTGGTTCTGCTGGGTATTTCGCTGGCAGCACTGCCGGATCTCTGCCAAGAACTGATTGCTGCTAGCCCCCGCTGGCAGACGCTGCTTGATCAAACTCAAGCTAAAACCGTCCCCACTCAGGGGGGGCAACTCTGGCTTACGCCTACCCTCAGCCAGCTAGGTTGGCCCTTAGCCAGTCCAGTGGTCGGTGCCTATGTAGAACCGCTCGATACCTACGCCGATATGAGTGATTTGCTCCCCCGCGAAAACTGGCCAGCTGAAAACTATCCCCACAATCTGGCCTATTTTACCGGGGTGATTGCCGATCCGGGCATTCCCCCAGCCGATCACTATGATTTTCCGGCTCAGGCTCAGGCGGCTGTCGAAGCGCGATCGCTGCATTTTCTTGAAAACGACATTGGCTATTTGTGGCCGCTGGCTACCGCTGCTGGTCAGCCGCGATCGCTAGCGGCTAATTTGCTAGTCGATCTCGATAACGGCCAAGGATTGGCCGAACGCTTGCAGTCGCAGTATTGGCGAATTAATATTTTCCCTACCGAGCGCTACGTGCTGTCATTACCTGGTACCTTGTCACAGCGGCTCAAGGCCGATGAATCCGGTTTTGATAACCTCTATCTAGCGGGCGACTGGGTCAACAACGGTTATAACGCCAGTTGTATCGAAGCTACGGTCATGTCGAGTATGCAGGCGGCTAGAGCTATCCTAAAGCAGCAGTTTGGCTTAAGTTATGGAAAACCAATTATTGGTGAATGGGACTCCTGGATCTTTGGAAAATATGCGTAAATGTTGACTAAAGCTGCAACATTTTAAAGCCTGTATTAGCTTAGTTAAAAGTAGGGGGTGTCTATCCGAATATTGCGGTAGTGGGCATCAGCGCTAGAGCTGAGCTAATCGGCATGTTGACAGCAGATAACAGCCGAAAGCGTTGTATCGGCTTCTACCTGTCTAAGGCTTCATCGTTCAAGCTGAAGTAACCATAGCTAGCGCCCTCTTTTAGGTGCCTTCATGATTGTGCTGCCGGGCTACGACATTTCAGAAATTATTAACCGAGGAACTCGCGTTGATGTCTATCGGGGTTTGCGCCAAGCTGATCGGCAGCCGATTGTGGCGAAGGTTCTCAAAGCTCAATATCCGCAGCTACAAGATATTGCCAAGCTCCGCCATGAGTATCAATTGACCCGGTCATTGGCGATCGAGGGTGTGGTTAAATCTTATACCCTGGAGAAATATCACAACGGCCTAGCCTTAATTTTAGAGGCGTTCGGTCATGAGTCTTTGCGCCAAGTGCTGCAGCGCCAGCAATTTTCACTCTCAGAGTTTCTGCAAATTGCGATTCAGCTTTCTGAGACGTTAGGCCAACTCCATCAGCAAGGGATTATTCACAAAGACATCAAGCCAGCCAACATTATCTTTGATGTTCAGTCGGGATTTGTCAAAATTACCGACTTTGGGATTTCGTCGCTCTTGGCACAAGAAACCCAAACACTCAGCAGCCCACACGAATTTCAAGGAACGCTGGCCTATATGTCGCCGGAACAAACCGGACGCATGAACCGCGCCATCGACTATCGCACCGACTTCTACTCTTTAGGGGTGAGCTTTTATGAAATTTTGACGGGACAACTGCCCTTTGCCGCCCAAGATCCGATGGAGCTAGTCCATGCCCATCTCGCCAAAACCCCAGTACCGCCCCACCAACTGCGGCCTGAAATTCCGCCTATCCTCTCAGAGATTGTGCTCAAGCTGCTGTCCAAAATTGCGGAAAATCGCTATCAAAGCGCCTTTGGCCTGAAAGCCGACT
This sequence comes from Almyronema sp., assembly GCF_052168255.1. NCBI lineage: Bacteria > Bacillati > Cyanobacteriota > Cyanophyceae > Nodosilineales > Nodosilineaceae > Almyronema > Almyronema sp. The sequence continues at coordinate 57,165 of NZ_JBQLZL010000034.1, forward strand.
TAGATCGTTGTCTGGCACAGTGGCAAAGCACAGGTGATATCACAACCTTTGTCCTGAGCCAGCAAGACTACTCCGGCAAGCTCCAAATTTCCCAAAAGCTGTATGGCCGTGAGACTGAACTGCAAACCCTACTGACGGCGTTTGATCGCTTGAGCCAAGCGCAGACGGTAGGGCAAGCAGAGCTGGTTTTGGTATCGGGTTACTCTGGCATTGGTAAGTCGGCTTTGGTCAACGAAATTCATAAGCCAGTTACTCAGCAGCGTGGTTATTTTGTTGCGGGAAAGTGCGACCAGCTCCAGCGTAATGTGCCTTATGCACCTTTTCGGCAGGCTTTTCAGGGATTGGTGGCGCAGCTCTTGGCTGAAGATATTTATCAGCTTTCCCATTGGCAAGAGCGGTTGCTAACCACGCTGGGTTCTCAGGCGCAAGTGATTATTGAAGTGATTCCCGATGTGGAGTTGATCATTGGCCCTCAGCCTCCCGTGGCTGAACTGAGTCCGATTGAGGCACAAACGCGCTTTAACCGCGTTTTTAGTGATTTTGTGCAGGTGTTTACCCAAAGCGGACAGCCGTTAGTGCTGTTTGTCGATGACTTGCAGTGGGCAGATGCTGCCTCGCTGCATTTGCTGCAGTTGTTGGCAACTGAGTCGCAGCCAGGACGCCTTTTACTCATGGGTGCTTATCGTAGTCATGAGGTAGAGGCTGGACATCCTTTACGAGAAGCGATCGCCCTGATTCAGCAGCGTGGCGGAATTGTCCATCAGCTAGAAGTCGGATCGCTGCCCTTAGCTCAAGTAGAAGCTTTGCTAGGCGATACGCTAGCTAACAACGTTGCCGATGATTTGCAACCGTTAGCCGCCCAGCTTTTCCATCAAACACAAGGCAACCCTTTTTTTTTAAGACAGTTACTCACCTCACTCAATCGCGATCAGCTACTTACCTTTGACTTTGCCCAGGGCTGCTGGCAATGGAACCTCAGCCAGATCAAAGCCCTCGGCAGAATTGATTTAAGCGTTGCTGACTTACTGACCGCTACGATCGAGCGGCTACCAGCCCCCACCCAAGAAATTTTGCAGCTAGCCGCTTGTTTGGGTAACCGCTTTGAGTTGACGACGCTGGCTTTGGTCTGCGATCAGTCACCGCTGACGCTAGCACAACGCCTGTGGCCGAGTCTGCAACAAGGATTGGTCTTACCCCTCAGCGGCGACTATCAGCGTTCTTTGGCGTTACAAGAAGAAGACCTGAAGCAGTTTGCTTTAGAGGATGCGGTTTGGGAATATCGCTTTTTACACGATCGCGTGCAGCAAACCGTTTATAGCTTGCTATCCGATCAGCAGCGGCAGGCCATCCACCTGAAAATCGGGCGGCTCCTTTTGCAGCACATTGCGCCAACCAAACGGCAAGACAAAATCTTTGATATTGTCAATCAGCTCAATGTCGGTGCCGCCGCGATCGAAAGCGTCTCTGAGCGTTTAGAACTGGCTCGTTTGAACCTGGCTGCTAGCCAAAAAGCGAAGCGAGCGGCTGCTTTTGAACCGGCCTGTCGCTATGCCCAAGGCGGCATCAACCTGCTAGAAGAAACGATTTGGCAGAGCCACTACAACTTAGCCCTGGTGCTGCATTTAGAAGCTGCCGAAACCGCCTACTTTGTGGGCGCTCTAGCGGATAGTGAACGGTGGGTGCAGCGCGTGTTAGCTCACGCGGCTACCCTGCTCGATCGCGTTAAAGCCTATGAAATTCAAATTCGCATTTTGGCAGCCCAAAAGCAGCTTGGTGAAGCCGTCAACCTTGGTTTGGCGACCCTGAAGCTATTGCAGATCAATTTGCCCCCTGCCCCTACTGAAGCCCAAACTGGGCAGGCGCTGATGGCCACAGCCAATCTAATTACCCATCAAACGATTCAGCGACTAGGGCAACTGCCGCGTATGAGCGAACCACGAGCGCTGGCAGCTACGCAGATTTTGGGGGCGATTTCAGCCGCCGCCTATGTCACCAATCCACAGCTATTTGCCTTAATTCATACTCAGATTATTCAGCTCTCGGTGAAGTATGGCAACGCGCCGCAATCGGTATTGGCTTATTCCAACTATGGGCTGTTGCTGTGTGGCTTGCTGAATCAAATTGAAGTGGGTTACCAGTTGGGGCGGGTGGTGTTAGATTTGCTGGCTCAGTTCCCTTCAAAAGAGCTAGCGGCCAAAATCACCTTTATGGTGGCTAATTTCATCAATCCGTGGAAGTTTCATTTGCGCGACAGCCTACCCAACTTGCAGGCCAGCATCCGCATCGGCTTAGAAGCGGGTGATCTGGAATATGCGACGTGGGGCTACTGGCGCACTGCTCACTTTTCTTACTTGACGGGGGAACCGCTGGGTGAACTAGCAGGGCGGCTAGACAGCTATTGCGCCGCTGTAGAGCGCTTAAAGCAAGAGGCTCAGCTTAACGTCATTCAGCTTCAGGCGCAGGTGGTTGCCAATTGGCGAGGGCAGAGTGCGGATCCGATGCAGCTAGTCGGTGCCTATTACGACGCGGCGACTAGCCTCACCCAGTACGAAGCGACGGGCAATTTTCTGGGGTTGTACGAGCTGCACTTACATCAGTTGATGCTGCACTATAGCTTCAAGCAGCCTCGGTTGGCTTTACCCCACGCTGAAGTAGCAGCAGGCTATGTGGCGGCTGTGCCTGCTGCGGTTGAGGTGACACTGCTCTATTTTTATGACTCGCTCACACGGTTAGCGCTACTGGCTGAGGAGACAACGGCGATCGCTCAAAAAGACGACTGGCTAGCCCAGGTTGAGGCCAATCAAGCCAAACTGCAAAATTGGGCTACCCACGCGCCCATGAACTATCAGCACAAGTATGATTTGGTCGCGGCTGAGCAGGCCAAGCTCAACGGTGAAATTCAAAAGGCAATGAGCCTGTACGATTTAGCCATTCAAGGGGCGAAAGAGATGGCCTACGTCCAAGAAGAGGCGCTAGCCTGTGAGCTAGCGGGGGAATTTTACCTCAGCTTAGGACGCGATCGCATAGCCAGAGCTTATTTGCTAGATGCCTTTTACGGTTATTTGCGCTGGGATGCTAAAGCAAAGCTAGCCGATTTAGAGCAGCGCTACCCCATGTGGCTGAGCCAACTTACGGCTGAGCCGCGTTCTTTTTCGGCCACAGGTTTTACAACGACGACAACCTCTTCTACCAGCAAGAGCTTGGCGCTAGATATGGTGTCTGTGATCAAGGCCTCGCAAACTATTGCAGAAGAAATTGTCTTAGATAGCTTGCTTGCTCGACTGATGCGGATTCTGATTGAAAATGCCGGGGCTGAAATCGGCTACCTGATTTTGCATCAGGGGGATGACTGGACAATTCAGGCCGAAGGCCGAGTTAATGCCTCGCAAATACAGGTGCTACAGTCGATTGCGCTGGCGGATGAACAGGCGCGATCGCGCTTAGCGATCGCGATTATCAACTATGTCATCCGCACGCAAGAAAACGTCGTCCTGAGCGATGCTGCAACCGACAACCGCTTTGCTGGCGACCCTTATATTCAGCAACATCGTCCCAAATCGATTTTGTGTGCGCCTTTGGCTTATCGTGGGCGGCTGAGCGGCGTTATCTATTTAGAAAACAACCTCACCACCGACGCTTTCAATTTCGATCGCCTAGAAACGCTCAACCTTTTAGCTGCCCAAGCAGCCATCTCGATCGAAAATGCGCTGCTCTACCGCCAGCAAAAAAAGCTCAACCAAGACTTAGCAGCCCTCAACCAAGATCTGACCTCGCTCAATCAAGCCTACGAACGCTTTATTCCCCGGCAGTTTTTGCAACTGCTGGATAAGCGCAGTATTGTAGATGTCCGCTTGGGCGATCAGGTGCAGCGGGAAATGTCCGTTCTGTTTGCTGATATTCGCGCCTTTACGGCTCTGTCCGAAAAAATGACACCCGCCGAAAATTTCCGCTTTATCAATACGTTCCTGTCGCGGATGGAGCCTGCGATCGCTGAGCACGGCGGCTTTGTTGATAAGTATATTGGCGATGCCATTATGGCTCTCTTTGATGGCACCGCCGACAATGCTTTGCGAGCCGGCATCACCATGTTGCGCATTCTCACCGACTTTAATCAACAGCAGCAGCTCAACGGCTTACCCCCCATCCGGCTGGGAATTGGTATTAACACTGGCTTGCTGATGCTGGGCACCGTTGGCGGCAACAGCCGGATGGATAGCACCGTCATTAGTGATGCGGTCAACGTGGCTTCGCGTATTGAGCAGTTGACCAAAGAATATATGGCTTCGCTGCTGATTTCTCATGACACCTTTATTCAGCTGAGCGACCCCAACAACTACGCCTTGCGCCTGATTGGGCATACGCTCGTTCGTGGACGGGCTTCTGCAATTAGCGTGTATGAAGTTTTTGATGCTGATCCGCCTGAAGTGTTGACGGCAAAAAATGCCACCCGTAGCCTATTTGAGCAGTCGCTTGTCGCCTATGCCGAAAGAAACTGGCGGGTCGCCGCTCAAGGTTTTGAAGCCTGTCTCCGTCAAAATGCCGCTGATCAAATTGCGCGGCTCTATCTAGGCCGCTGTCAGCAGCAGTTGGCCAGCTAGTAAGCTAAAGGCAGAAGGGTAAGGGCAAAAGCAAAGCCTGTCAGTCAGCGGCTTTTAGCTCTTTAAGGGGCTTAACCTGAGTGGCTACAGCTATCTCGGGGGAAAGGGCGTTAAAATGGCCGAAATTTGACTGAAGCATTGTCGATTCTGCGAGGAACTGATAATTTACTTAACAATTCATTGCGAATATTTCTCTTGGCTAGATATCTTGCTAAGTTCTAGGCAAACACCTAGCGGGTGCCGCACGCTCCAAACTGCAACGCCGGAATATGGACTACGACAATGACCCAGCGCGATAGCTTAAACACGCCTACCCTAGAAATCCCGTCTCCTGCGGTTGAACTGGCTGAAATGGACGCGTCTAATTTAGTGGACGCCTATGCAGACGACCTGATGGGCGATCTGTTTGGCGATGTTGACCGCATTTTGGCAGGAGAGACTGAGCTATCAAACGACGAAGCTGAGCCAGAGCCGCAGGCCGATACGGCATTTACCTACGCTCACGAATCTTTATCAGGGGCGATTGTCCCCCTGGGCGCAGGGCTAAAACTGGCTACGCCCACGCTTGATCTTTCTACGCTGGTAGCCCCCTCAACGGCGACTCCGGCGACCGCTACGTCTCGCCGCTGGTTTGGTCGCTCGTTCGATCGCTTCTTTTTAGGAGCCGCTTGCATGTCGCTGGTGTTTACCCTGTTGCTGTGGCTAGTAGATAGTCAGTATCGAACGCGCCAAGAGGTGGCGATCGCCCCTGAACCCGCCCCCACCGCCGCCGAACTGCAGGCAGAAGCCGATCGCCAATATTTAGAATATTTAGAGCGATCGCTCCAGGTGCTTGATCAGCAATCGGGTGAAGCAGTAGCAACAGCCCCTGCTCAGCCCCCTTCACTACCCACGCTTGCCCTCAGCCCTACCTCAGGTGCGCCAGGTACTTTGCCGCCCCTACCCGGTAGCTTAGCTGCCTCACCGCGCCCCAGCGTTGTAGAGCGGGTTTATGTGCCCGTTTATCAGCCGCCCCAAGCCTTGGCTCCTACCGTAACCCCTGTTGCGCCCACGCCAGCCCCCACTGCCCCAGCCGCTCCCGCTGCCCCGACCCGACTGCCGCAGCCATCGCCTACGGCAGCCGCTCCGGTGGTCACCCATTTACTGGTGGGTATTTTGGAACTCGGCGATCGCTCGGCAGCCCTATTTGAAATAGACGGTGCCCCCCAGCGGGTTTATATCGGTCAGCCCATTGGTTCAAGTGGTTGGACTTTGGTGTCTGTGGCTAACCAAGAAGCCGTGATTCGCCGTAATGGGGATGTGCGCTCAGTGATTGTCGGACAAAAGTTTTAATCTCAGGAAGGCAAGCATGGGCCTATTTGAAGATCTCAGCCGATTTTTGGAAACCCGGCTAGATGAGTTTTTGCGGGCGCATCCGCACCTAGAGCTAATGGCGCTGGAAGAGCAACTGCGGGGGCAGGAAGAAGACGCTATCAATTTGCTAGGCGACCTAAAGCGACGCGAAAAGCAGCTTGAAGACAGCATTCTCTCGACCGCCCAAGACATTCAGCGCTGGCATGAACGTATGCAGAAAGCTGCCGCCGCCAATCGCCAAGACTTAATGCAGGCGGCTCAGGAGCGAGAAGCTGCTTTGCTGCGCCAGGGAAATCACCTCTGGGGCCAAATGAAAGGAATCAAAGAGCGGATTGAGCAAACCCGTGAGCTGCAACGCCGTGTCCATGAGAAGCGGCGAGAGCTAAAAACTAAAATGGCGCAGGCCGAAGCTGAGCGGGCGGCTGAGCGGGTGAAAACGGCGTCAACGCCAGATCCAGCGGCTAGTTGGGGCAATACTGGCTGGAATCAAAGCCCTTACACCATTTTTGATCGCCCGGTTGACCCTTTAGAAGAAACATTCCAGCGCTGGGAAACGGAAGAAGAACTCGAAGAACTGAAACGCCAAATGGGGCGATAGCGCCAAAGCGATCGCGCTTCTGTGACTCATCTCACCTGTATCAGGTCAGCGAATCACCAGAGAGCTTGAGAAAAGAGAGCCTCTAGCTCGGTAGTTCTGCATAGGCTCAAACCCAAGCAGGCGTTTCGCTACTAATGGCTCTTCCCCAACCCAACCCAATCGAAAAACTGGTTCAAGAACTGCACCTTAAGCTCAAGTACGCTAAGACAGATACCGAACGGACAGCGCTGGCAGTTGACCTACGCTTTTGGCAGCGGCAGCAGCAAATATTCCTCTCTGAAGGACGCGGGTAAGCCCAAGGCTAGCGCCATAGGGGTAGCCACCCAGGTTGCCCCATTCAATGGCTGAAAGCCACTGAAATAGAACCTTTCAGTCTGCCCGCTGCCTTTAGCAACAGCGACCACGTCAACCAAAGCTAAGCGACCTGACGAGGAGCGGTTGTCATGCTTTCCCGCGCCCGTTTCAAATGAGAAAGCAACCAGCGATGTTGCAAAACCAGATGGGGCATAAGATGACACAGGGCAAGCTGACGGCAATGCCGAGCATTGGGGAAGTCGGGCTGCAATTTAAGCACTCGGTCATAGCTGGTAATCGCTTCTGGATAGCGACCCAAATAGGCCAGCGCTTTGCCGCGCCCATACCAGGCATTAGCCAAGTGCGGCTGTAGGGCGATCGCGCGATCGTAACTGGCAACCGCCGCCTGTAGCTGCCCTTGCCTGACTAACGTATTGCCTCGGCTATGCCAAGCTGCCATCAGTTCGGGTTTAATGTCTAAAGCGCGTTCATAGCTAGCCTGTGCATCCGCATAGCGCCCTAGCTTGTAAAGCGCCACCCCGCGCCGATACCAGATTTGATAAAGATCGGGCTTAAGAACTAACACCTGCCCAAAACTGGTGACAGCCGCTTCGTACTGCCCAAGCTGCATGAATGCTTCTGCCTGGTAGTACCAGGCCGGGTAAAAGTTTGGCTGTAGCACCAAAGCTCGCTTATAGTCATTTAACCCCTGCTGGTGGTCGCCTAGCTGGCAGTGCAAGCGACCTCGGCTATACCAGGCAATAAAGAGATTAGGGTTAAGCTTGAGCGCTTTGGCATAGCTACAAAGCGCTGTCTGATACAGACCCAAGCGGGCAAATTGATTGGCTTGGTTATACCAGGCTTTGACATAGTGTGGGTTTAGACTTAAAGACTTGCGGTAGCTGGCGATCGCGGCTGCGGGTTGACCGACTTGCGCCAGCCAAACGCCTCGGTTATACCACTGCTGGTAAAGACTTAGCTCAGTCGAATTCGTTGTGTTTGTTGCTATGCCTGCGGTCAGTTCAGGCATTACCGCTAATTCATCAGCCTGATCAAAAAGGGCTTCAAAGCGATCGCCGCTGACGTGTGTTCCGCTCGCCGATGGCATAGAAGCCGGGTCTAAACTAACAACCATATCCGTAAGCACCCTAAAGTTGGCAAAAATCAGTCAAACGAGACGGGAACACCGATCACTTTAAGTATCCCTAATTTGAAAAGATGAGCCTGTCAGTGAAACTACAGGATTACGCCTGTGATAATGGCTGCTTTTAGCCAGTCTGCTCAAAAAGGGTGGGATGAATGGCGGATAAAATTGTTGTCAATGGCCGTTGTTTGAGCCAACTTGGCTCGACTAGACGGAATTTACTGAGGTACCCATAAAGTTAGGAAAAAGACTCAGGGCTAATCAGACGAGGGCGGTTGAGACGGCGGTTTAAAAGCCTGCCACTGTAAACGCGTTGGCTGACGAATTTCAAACGAAATCGATCGCTGGGACTGAGGAGTCAGCGCTGGCGGCTGGGCTGGCGGAGCCGCTGGCGGCGTTGCCGACTCTAAACAGGCTGGAATATAGCCAATAGTAGACGTTGAGCAGGTAGGGGGGGCGTCGAGGTTTGGCGCTGAAGCTTCGGCAACAACGGCTTGGCGAGCAGTGGTGGTCTGTTTGAAGCGCTGGTAGTTAGAGGCGATCGCCAACAAAATGCCCCCTGCAACAGACAGCGGCCCCTGCAACTGAGCCAACCCGTCTAAATGGACTATCCACTGATAGCCTTCTGCCAACGCAAAGATTAGCACCAAACAAAGCAGCCAGAGCCTTACCATAATGTCTAGCGGCGATCGCCGCTGAATGCTGTTTGTAACCGCAGAATAACGAATTCTGGCCGCTTGTCAAGATCTAAAAGGCAGCCGACCCAACCGCTACTTTCATCCTTGGTTATGCTGGTATAGTTACCTGCTATGGGTTATTCTGCAACCGCTAACCCACCATTACAGGTCAAACCAAAAGTCACCTTAAGGCTAAAAAAACGTGGAACAACAGGAAGTCATTACGCTGCTGTCAAAACGAGAAATTGAAAAGATGCGTCAGGCAGGCCGAACGGCGGCTGAATTGCTGGATTATTTAGCACCCATGGTTAAGCCCGGTGTTAGCACCCTGGCGCTAAACGATGCGGCTGAAGCCTGGACGCAAAAGCGGGGCTATAGAAGCGCGCCTTTGGGCTATGGCCCCGAAGAAATGCCGTTTCCCAAATCTATTTGCACCAGCGTCAATGAAGTTGTTTGCCACGGTATCCCCAGTGCTGAACAAATTTTGCAAGAGGGTGACATTATCAATATCGACGTAACTCCTATAGTCGAAGGGTTTCATGGCGATACCTCGCGTACCTTCTTTGTGGGTGAGCCGTCGCCTTTGGCTAAAAAACTGGTAGAAGTCACAGAAGAGTGCCTGTGGCGCGGCATTCGAGCGGTCAAGCCGGGTGCCCGCATTGGCGATATTGGGGCGGCAATTCAAGAATATGCAGAAGCGGCAGGCTTTTCTGTGGTGCGAGATTTTGTCGGGCATGGGGTACACCGCATCTTTCACGCCGCCCCGCAAATTCCTCACTATGGCACCCGTGGTAAAGGTAAAAAGCTGCGTAAGGGCATGGTGTTTACCATTGAACCGATGATTAACGAAGGCACTTATGAGGTAGAAGTGATCGCGGATGGCTGGACAGCGCTAACTCGCGATCGCAAGCTATCGGCTCAGTTTGAACATACGGTTGTCGTGACTGAAAATGGGGTTGAAGTGCTGACGTTGGCTCCGGCTAAAGTGGTGGCTTAAAGCGCTTTTCTCAACGCAGGCCGACCAGTTCTAGCCAATCGGCTAGCCCATTTAAAATCAGTTGTACCCCGATCGCCATAATAAACAGCCCTAAAATCCGGCTAATAGCACTAATGCCGCGATCGCCTAACAGCTTCAGCAAAAGAGTAGAAGAACTCAGCGATAGATAGACGGTTAAACTGACCAGGGCAATGGCGATCGCGGCGGCAGTTAGATTCACAAACGTAGCCGTAGAGAAATCTCGACCCGCTTGAGCCGCTAAACCTAACGTAACAGCGATCGATCCGGGCCCCGCTAGCATAGGAATCGTCATCGGGATTAGGGAAATGTCTTCGTGCTGCTCTAGGCGATGAATCGCCGCTGCATTGTCGCGCGGCGAAAGCTTCGGTTGTGAGTTCATCGTCTGCCACGCGGCGTTAAAAATCACGATGCCGCCCGCAATTCTCACCACTTCTAGGGAGATGCCAAAAAAGCGCAAAATGCCGCCGCCAATGAATAAAAACAACAGCAGCACCAGCAGCACATAAAGCGCTGTTCGTTGGGCTAGCTGTCGCCGTACCGACTGAGAGGCATGGGTCGTCAAAAGCAAAAAGATAGGTGCCCCCCCCACCGGATCTACTACCGGAAATAAGGCCAGGAGACTACCCACCGCAAATTCAAAAAAAGTCTGCATAGACAAGAAGCGACAGCGATGAGCCGCTAGAAAATTGGCATGGCAAGCTGATTTTATTTAAACCTGTTTTGCTGGCCGATAACTGTTCACTTGCAACGGCTCGCTAAAATCGGGCTGAGACTAAGCGCGATCGCCCACTTAGCTTAGCCCAATGAACCATGCTTAGTACACTTTGGGCACAAAGGTTTGGGTACTCATGGGCGGTCGTTCGTATTCAATTGCCTGTTGCCGGGGAGGTAGTTCCATTGGCGCAGGGGTCAGGTCTTCGTAGTCAATGCAGCTAAGCAAATGGCTAATGCAGTTGAGCCGTGCCCGCTTTTTGTCATCCGCTTCCACCACATACCAGGGCGATCGCGTTGTATCAGTAGCGGCAAACATGTCATCTTTGGCCTTAGAATATTCCACCCAGCGGGCGCGAGCTTCTAAGTCCATTTCGCTTAGCTTCCAGCGCTTCGTGCGATCGGCTAATCGGGCTTGAAACCGCCGCTCTTGTTCTTCGTCGCTGACCGAAAACCAGTATTTAATCAAAACAATGCCAGAGCGTTGCAATAGATGCTCAAACTCCGGGCAGGAGCGCAAAAATTCTACGTATTCGTTGTAGGTGCAAAACCCCATCACCCGCTCTACCCCAGCGCGGTTATACCAACTGCGATCGAACAGGACGATTTCCCCCGCCGCTGGCAGATGGGCGACATAGCGCTGAAAATACCACTGGGTCTTTTCTTTTTCGGTGGGTTTGCCCAAAGCCGCAATGCGGCAAATTCGCGGATTGAGGCAATCGGAAATTCGCTTAATGACGCCGCCTTTGCCAGCCGCGTCTCGTCCCTCAAAAATGACAACTACCTTCAAACCCTTAAACTTGACCCACTCTTGCAGCTTAACCAGTTCAATTTGGAGCCGAGCCAATTCTTTTTTGTAGACTTTTGGGCTGAGCCGACTGGCCTGGGTTACAGGCTGAGCCGCCGATTGGCGGCGAGACTCATCAGACGGGGCTGATTTTTTCCGGGCTTTGGCAATAGCCGCATCAGCAGCCAATTGTTTTTTAGGTTTGGGCATAGGGCGATCGCGATTTTAGGCTAACTAAGCTCGGCTTCCATAGGCAGCCAATGGCTCTTTGATAAAGCGAATATAGAAGTGCTTAAACGTGGAGCGCACCACCCTGGGTAAGCCAAAATCAATTGGCACTAGCGTTTCGGGAAGCTGCCAGTCTGTAACTTTCAGATCGTCAGGTTGCAGCAAAGGAAAGGCGATCGCTTTGAGATCTGAACTTAGCCCTAGCTGCTGGGCGGCCACCAGCGTTGGTATGTGTTGGGGGTTCACGTTTAGCACTGCCACAACCGCGCGATCGAGAGCAAAAACATCAGTTGAAGCTGCTAGCAATCCTAAGTCTCTGGGTTCGCCGCCGCTAGGGCCGTTGCCCTCATGGCCAATAATGCCGTCAAGAATCGTCAATTCAGGCTGAATTGCCTGCGCCGTCGCCACCAGCATTTGGCCAAAGCGTTGCCGATCTTTGCCTGCTTCCATATGCCACCAAGCTTTCATCTTGCCGGGGACACAGCCAAACAGATTTTTCACACCAAGCGTAAGCGTGAGCTGGACATGAGATTTCACCTTAGGCAAGTTAATCACCACGTCGGCTGCCATTGCCTCACGCGACAGCAGTAAGTGACTAAATTCTGCCCTACCCGTTTCGTAGCGCTTACCGTGTAGCTCCACAATCGGTAAGTTTAAGCGCTCTATCAAGGGCAGATAGCCATTGGCCTCGGCCACCCCCCGGGCACTACCAAAGGCTGGACTATCCCCTAAAAACGGCGATCCTCCCGCCGCTTTGACCATCTGGGCAACACAATAAACCACTTCTGGACGGGTGACACACTCTTTGGTAGGTTTAGCCCCGGTCAACAGGTTGGGTTTAAGCAGCACGCGATCGCCCGGTTTTACCAAAGCGGCCATGCCACCTAGCGGCGCTAATAGCTGCTCTAATGATCGATGCAACTGCGGCAAATCGTAGGTGGTTGCCCGCAGCAGGCTAACGGTAGCGGCCATAGCGATTTAAATCTTAGAGGTAGAAAAGCGTTTATTGTTTTTAGGGTAACGAAGTGGGGGGGAAAAAGCGAGACAGTCTATGCTTAATTTTTTCGCCAAGACTAGCGGTACCTGGATCAACGTCGCCACAGTGCTGATAGGCACAGGATTAGGGTTGCTGCTGCGCGATCGCTTACCGCGATCGATGCAAGCCATCATTACACAAGCGGTAGGGCTGCTAACGCTGTTTATTGGCGTCAGTATGGCAGGCAGTATGGCTGAGGCCGAGGCTGGCCCGGTTGATGGCATTATTTTGGGGCTGTTGGCTTTGGTGGGGGGTGGGCTGCTGGGGGAATGGTGGGCAATTGAGGCCAAGCTAGAGGCGATAGGCGATCGCCTCAAACGGCAGTTTCGCGGCGGTGGTAAGTTTACCGAAGGGTTTGTGGCCGCTAGCCTGTTGTTTTGTGTGGGGCCATTGACGTTAATTGGCAGCTTAAACAATGGCCTCAGCGGCGATGACACGCTGCTGACGCTCAAAGCGGCGATGGATGGCTTAGCGGCGATCGCTTTGACTGGCAGCTATGGGCTGGGAGTAGGGTTTTCGGCGCTGGTGATTTTGGTGTTTCAGGGGGGCGTATCGCTGCTAGCAGGCATTTTGTCTCAGCAAATTGGCGATCCGGCTAGCGATCCAGGGATTTTGCTAGCAACGGGGGTCGGTGGCATTATGATTTTGGGCTTGGGGCTAAATCTGTTACAAGTTGGCAAAATTCGAGTAGCCTCCTTTTTGCCCGCTTTAATCTTGGCACCGATGCTGTATGCGATCGCGGCTGGGCTGGTTAACGGTGGCTAAGAGCTGAGGCCAGCAGGTAAAGGACAGCTTTTCTATCAGCGGCTTGCCGCCATTGAAGGGTGTCAACCGTGGTAGCTACGGCGAGAAAACGAAAGAAAACTAAAAAGCAAAACGCCCAAGCATGACTTGGGCGTTTCCAATTTTTGGTGGCGGGGGCTGGATTTGAACCAACGACCTTCGGGTTATGAGCCCGACGAGCTACCAGACTGCTCTACCCCGCGGCGTATTTCCCACTATAGCTGACCTTTGGTTAAAACGACAACAAATTCTTGAATTCACCCAAAACTAAAGCATTTCAATTTCGCCCATCACATCAAGTCGTTTAAAGTCGCCAATGACGAGATAAGTCTCTGCCAGATTTTCGGCAATCGTGGGAGTAATCCAGCCGAGCTGCTTAAGCAAGTGAATCGCCACGGCATACTTGGCTCGTTTAGCCCCGTCCATGACCTTAATGGCTAGCCCTAAGCCCGATCCAACTTGGCCGATGCATTGAATCCCTTCGGCTCCAGACTTGCTGACAATTTCCCCTTCCGTCAGCCGCATTAAATCGGTATCAAACGCTTCCTGTCCGGCCACCAGAGCTGGGTAGCTGGTCATGGCTCGCACAATGCGTTCCATATCTACACTGTCGCCGGAGGCAAGCTTGGCAAATAAGGTGGCCATTTGGCCAATTTGCATAAAGTAAGTGGGGGCACCGCAGTCGTCGTGGGCGCAGATAAACTCATCGGCTGGCATGCCCAACAGTTCGGCTACCTGTTGCAAAATCAACTGCTGGAGCGGATGACTGCGCTGTAGGTACGTATTGAGCGGCCACTTGCGCTGCTGACAAACTGCCAGCATACCAGCGTGTTTGCCTGAGCAATTGTGCTGCAAAGGGCTGCGCTTACCTTCGGGAATGGGGCACTGCAATAGCGTCGGTTCTACGTCACTGCGCCACAAAATGTTAAAGACCTGCCGCACCTGCTCCATAGAACCACGATGCGAACTGCAAATAATCGCTAAATCGCGATCGCTCAGGTTATAGCGTTCTAGCGTGCCCGTTTTGGTAACTGATAAAGCTTGAAAAGGTTTCAGCGCTGAGCGGATAAAAGTAGCCGTCTCAGCGTTACCTGCCACCGACAAAACCCGACCACGGCTGTCACAAACCACTGCCTGGGCACGGTGGATTGATTCTGGAATTCCTTCCCGCAGTAACTGAACTTTTATTTCTGCGGTTTGCGTTCGCTTAGCCTTGGTCATGGCTAAGACTCTTACATACTAGTGCCATAAGTGCAACGACCTTTAAACAAATTGCCAGATGAGGCTACCTGCCAACAGGCAACTCACCAAAATACCTAAAGAAGCTTGAATACGCTTCAATAAAGGCTTTACCTGATAGTCTACAATCAGGCGATCGCGGGTTGCGATCTCATCTGGTTTGAGCCACACTTGGCCGTCGTACCAGCCTGACTCTTCATAGGGGACGGTTTTATCTTTAAGCCGTTTGCCGACATGAATCCAGCCGATATAAAGCTGTAGCAAGGCTAGCACTGGCAGCGCCGTCGCCCCGACCGCTCCGCTAATTAAAAACTTGAGCAGTACCTTTTGCGGGGGGAAGCTAGCTGCCGAAACGGGGCCGCTGATCAGCCAACTTACCAGCCACAACCACACAATTGGCCGCACAAAGCCCTGCAAGTCGCGCACAGCCCAGCTATAGAACCAAGATCCCTGAATGTCTTGATACTCATTAATGGGCTGCTGCTCAGGTGGAACCGGACAGCGAGTAGACGTAGGCTTCATAAGATTCAACCAGCACACAAAGACGGGTAACAGAGAACCTTTCTTTGTTTTTCAAAACCCATGCGGCAAAACAAAGAAACTTAGCGCAAGCGGCTCCTGGCTGGTTCTGTAGAAGGTTCAAAAGGAACCTCCTGAGCATGACCCCAAAATGCTTCGAGATCATAAAACTCGCGCTCTTGCGGTAAAAAGATATGAGCAATCACTTCGCCGTAGTCTTGCAAAACCCAGCTACTGTCGGTAGTCCCTTCTGTACGCAGGGGACGCCGCTGCCAGTTTTGCTCGACTTTTTCTTCAATCGATCGCGCGATCGCCCGTACCTGGACATTAGAAAAGCCAGTGACAATGACAAAAAAGTCAGCTAGATAAGAAACATCGGCCACCTGAAGGATCTTAATATTACCTGCTTTGCGATCGTCGGCAGCGTGAGCAATCTCAATCGCTAACTGCTTAGCGGTTTCTAAAGAGGCTGCGTCGGTAGTTGAGTGAGCTTCGGGAGTGGCTAGGCGCTCAGCGGTGAAAAAGTTAGGACGATCTGTCATTAAACGTAGATTTCCTCAATTCAGCTCTATGGAGAAGTCAGGGCAATGTCTAGAACCCGTCACTCAGCGGCTAAGCCGATAGACGAGTTAGTCTTAAGCGGTCTTGACTGGCCTGTAAAAACCAGTTGCGAGTCTGTACGGCGCGAGGATGAATCAACTTCCCAGCCTGGATAAGTTGCGTGAGGGTGTATTCACAGGTTTCGTAGACAGCTTGAGAGAGGTCTTCATAACAAAGCTGCCTGAGGCGGTTAAGGTCGCTCTGTTGCCCGCGACCTGGCTCTAGCGAGTCAGCTAGAAAAACAACACAGCTAACGGCATCCATATTGGCTGCCCCCAACGTATGGTTGCGAATGGCCGCTAAGACCACGGCATCATCAACGCCAAACTCCTCTTTTGCCACAATAGCGCCGATTTCTGCATGTAGCAGGTGAGGATTAGCGATCTCAACTGGATCAAGCGTCAAGCCAGCTTGCTGAGCCATCTCTAACAGGCGATCGGGCTGAAAATATTTGGCTAAGTCATGCATCAGGCCAGCTTGCGCCGCCGCCTGGATATTTAAGTCATGGTACCGAGCCAGCTCAATCGACAGCTGCTCAACCCGTAGAATGTGTTTAACTCTCGGTATCGGTACATTTTCATCTAGCCAACTCAACACTTGCTCTCGCAAGCGGCTAGAAAAATTTGTCATATGTTAGAAGAACTTAAACTGCCTTTGATATCATTCTGAAGCCATTGTAAACGATGTTTTTGTAGAAGCGTTTTAAGCACTGTTTCAAAGACAGACCCACAGGTAGACTAAATTAGCTGCTGTAGATTAGCCTCTTAGGACAAAAGCTATGACTTCGTTTCTGACTGCTAATGTACTTTTGGGTTTTTTGGTGGGTTTGCTAGTAGCCTTGATCGTTTATTGGCTACAGCAACAGCGTATTCGTCAGCAAAAGAAACTGCTGCTGCAACTCCAGCAGCAACACGAACAGCTTGACCAAACGCAGTCACAGCACTTAAGCGATAACACCCACCAGCTACGGCAGAGCTACAAGGCAGAACTCGCTCAAACCATTGAGCATTATCAAGATCAGTTGGCCAAACGCGTTGAGCAGGTACGAGAAGAATATGAAGCCCGGATTGAGGTCATGCAGTTGGCTCAATCGGCGATCGCTGAATCAGGTACTGGAGAACCTGTTGATTGGCCTGAAACGGCTAGTGCTGTCGTAACCCATGATGCTACCAGTACAGCCGCAAAACCGGATCTTGCCGCTCGTACTCTTGAGCCAACCGCAACTCTAGCGCCCCCAATGCCCGCGCCTGAGTCCCCTGCTTTGAACCAAGCTCAGCTTGACTCATCTCTACAGCAGTTTCGACAAGACTTTGACGGTCAACTGGCCATCAGACTAAAGCAGCAGCAGCGTTTGCTAGTCCAGCAAATTACTGATTTTAAGCAGGCTTACGATGGTCGCCTGAGAAATTTGGAGCAACTGATCAAAGCAAAGGCTCAAGAACCTCCCTCAAACGCCAACGCCAATACTGAGATTTATTAAGGCTAAGGGGACAAAAAAAGCCACCGAGCGATCGGTAGCTTTAGATTGCAAGCAATGGTGAGCTTGAGAACCTTAGCGGTGCGGATGATGCAAATCAGCCTGCACTTCTTGCTCTAAGTTGACTTGGCGAGGGCGATCGCTATCGGCATCATAAACGCCCCATTCTTCTAGCCCTGGGTTGTTAAAGAGAACGGACTGCGCCCGCAGAATTTCATCAGCCGTTCCTTCTACCACAATCAGGTAGTCACCTTGAGAAAGGCGATCGCTATAAACTTTAGCCCGGTCATCAGGGATGCCTAAGCCCGCTAATGCACCCACTAAACCTCCTGAGATAGCTCCAATCCCTCCCCCGGCCAAAGTAGTGGCTAAGGTTGTAGCAATGGTGCCAGCCCCAATAAAAATACCAATACCGGGGATAGCAAAGGTGGCCACGCCAGCGAGCAGCCCTCCCAACAAACCGAGCGTCGTGCCTGTAACAGCGCCAACAGCCGCCCCTTTATCCGTCTCGTGACCGGGCTTGCGCGTGAGGTCGGTACCTGTCGCATTGTCGCCTGATTGCTTAGCAATCACCGAAACAGCTTCAATCGGAAAGCCAGACTGCTTCAGTTCTTCGTAAGCGTACTGAGCATCGCGTTCGCGCGTAAAGACGCCAATGGCGCGGCGGCGTTTACCTAGTGTCATAGTGTGACCTCTCTGAAAAATAAGTGATTACGACGTAATGTTTTGCTGTAAATGCCCTAAAGCGTTTCGTTTTGGCAAACAAGGCTGATGGCTCGTTTGACCAAAACGCCTAGCTACAAAAACCTGGAAAAACTAAAGAGCGACCAAATACTCTTTGAGATTGCCGCTTTGTTGACGCAGCTTTTTAACGGCCTGCTGTTGAAGCTGGCGCACGCGCTCACGGCTAATGTTTAGTCGTTTGCCCACCTTAGCCAGCGATAGCTCTCGTCCGTCTTCTAAACCAAATCGCAATGCTAGAACTTCCCGTTGCTGAGGAGTTAGCCCAGACATCATCTCGCGTAAGTCTTGTTGCAGATTGGTTTGAATGGTGAAGTCTTCTGGAGATGAATCTGGGTCTTCTAGCAAATCGCCCAGTTCGGTATCCTGGTTATCACCCATGCGCGTCTCTAATGACAGCGGCTGACGAGCGTAGCCCAAATACTGGCGAACTTTCTTGTTTGAAAGCTCAAGGTACTCAGCTAACTCAGCAACGGTGGCCGAACGACCCAGTTCTTGCGCTAAAGTGCGTTGCGCTTTTTTGATCTTGTTTAAGGTTTCATTGATGTGAATTGGCAAGCGAATCGTGCGACTTTTTTCAGCTAAAGCCCGCGTCATGGCTTGGCGAATCCACCAGTAAGCATAGGTTGAGAAGCGATAACCCTTCGCCGGATCAAACTTTTCGACCCCTCGTTGCAGGCCAATCGTCCCTTCCTGAACCAAGTCCATTAGGTCTAGGTTGCGTTTGGTGTATTTCTTAGCGATCGAAACAACCAAGCGCAGGTTGGCTGCCACCATTTTTTTCTTGGCTAGCTCCCCTTTATGAATAGCCTTGGAGAGTGCTTCTGTAGATAAATTTGTGGCTTCAGCCCATTCGCTAAGGGTTGGCTGGCGGTTGTTTTTTTCGGCAAAACAGTCTCGAATTTCTTCTAAGGACATCAGTTGCTTTACCTGTTTGCCGTAAGAAATTTCTTGCTCGTGGGTGAGCAAAGGAATGCGACCAATCTCTTTGAGATAGTTGCGTACCGAATCCGTAGAATATCGAACAGTTGCCATAAATGTTGGAAAAACGCTTGCCTTACTGTGAGGGATGTTTCTGAGGAACTACCCTGCAACTAAGACTGCTAGAGTCGCCAAGAAACAGTTCACATGGCCTATTATTGGCTTTACCGAGCTGTTAGCACATCTTCCAGGAGACGTAGTCTCGCAAAGGCTAAAACCCATGCCAAAAGAAAGACGCGACCTCAGCCGCGTCTTTGGATAGGCGATTTGTTTGAAGAAGAGATACAGCCGTTATTTATCAATTTTGGGAACGACGTCAGGGCGCTCTTTATCTTCCCAACCCGTGGGGCGCTTGGAGTTGTACCAGGCAATTGAGCCTAGAACCACTGCGGCGACAAATCCAATAAAAAATACCATGCCCAGAGAGATTGGAAGTGCTGTAGATTCAGCAGTCTGCATAAATAAATTCATAGGTTAAATCCTTATATATCAACCTTTGAATTCAGGTTACGAAACTGTCGCTATCGATACATCCATCTTGGGACTTAACTTGTCAGGGCTGTTAGCTAACAAGTCCGGTACGCAGTGCCCGAACCGCAGCCTGGGTGCGATCGCTAGCACTGAGCTTGTTGAGAATGTTGCAAACATGGGTTTTAACCGTGCCAACGGTAATATAAAGCTCTTCTGCGATCGCGGCATTGCTATAGCCCGCTACAATCAGCTCCAGCACTTCTAGCTCCCGCTCGGTCAACGGATAAGCCGCCAACACCTGTTCGTAGTCAGCTTGCCTATCACTAGCGCTACCATCGGCAGAACTGGCAATTTCTACCTGCTGCTGTTGGGCTTGGTTGAGTACAATCCGCGCAATCGTTGGATCAATCCAGGCGTTGCCTGCGTGCGTCACCCGAATAGCTTCGATCAACTGTTCAATATCAACGTCTTTGACACTATAAGAATCGGCTCCTGCCGCAAAAGCCGCCATCACTGCTTCTTCGTTGTCATGCATCGTCAAAATCAAAATTTTGGTGGTGGCAGTTTCATTTTGACTGGCTTTAAACTGACGCGTAATCTCAACGCCGTCCATATCAGGCAGACCAATATCCACCACGGCCACATCCGGCTGAATTTCGCGCAAAATACTCAGCCCTGCTTTACCGCTACTGGTTTCACCCACTACGGTCATATCGGGTTGCTGCTGCATTGCGGCTTTTAAGCCGACCCTTGTCAAGTCGTGGTCTTCGATTAAAACGATTCGGATGGTGTCCATAGCAAAAAATCTAGGGCTATTTTTGTAGAGGCGATCGCCCAAAGCTCATCTTTTACCTACGTGTAACATAAGCGTAGAGATGAAGTTTGTAACAACGCCTAACGACTGACAGGCTCAAAAGCTAGCTCAGCTCAGTTACTGCCGGATTTGACTGAGCGCTTTGTGCTCGTCCCCTAATTTTACTATTTCAGCTTGGTTTCCCACAATCAAATCGCTGTTGTGCCAAGCGGCTTTTAACACCGTAGAACCGCGACTTTAGGTAACGGCTTTCTTCTTTACCTTTGGAATGGCATCCGGATTGCGAACTTCAGGGATTTTATCTAGAACCGCTATCATGCCCGTACGGCCTGTGTCGAGCTTCGCATCAGACAACAGATCCAACACCTTCACCGCAAATATCTCTTCAATCAACTCCCTAATTTCAGGTTGTAAGAGCCGCTCAATTTTGCCATGAACCTCATCAGCCAGTTCAGTACTGCCGTCTTCAACGATCAGTTGTTCCGGCAAGGTCAAGGAGTCTTCTAAAACAATCGCTAGCTTTTGCTCAAACATCTGGCAGGTGACTTTACCAATTCGATGTCCAAGTCGATTGCGATAAAGCGCCTGCAGCTTTTGCGATAGATCACGTTCGAGTTGTCCAATCGTTTGCTCTTGACTGCTCATTTAGCGATTCCTCCCGATCTGGAAGTTCGCTGGAGAAACGGCTATTTTCCGAAACGCTATGGGTTTTAGCAGCAATGTCAAGCTCATAAGGGGTTCATTGAAAAGAAAAGTAATCGCTGCCGCTCAATACCTGTTTGGGCACAAAGCCTCAACAGATGAGCAGGCAGTAGCAGATGAAAAGTAAATTACAAGAACCTGAGCCAATGTATGACTGGCAGAAGAACTATTTAATACCGACGTCAAATAAATCTTTAGACAGATTTTGCTGGGGTGGGTTTGCTGCAGGTGCCTGCTGATCGAGTGACCCATAGCTCGCTGCTCGACGCCCGCTCTTGGGTAAACAATTTGACGAGTGCATTCAATTGAGACTCAAGAGACTCAAATTAGACTCAAAAATTAAACTCGAAACGATAGAGGTTGCTGACGCAGTTTCTGATGTTGCGACTTCAGGATGAATTTTCGGGTCTATAAAGAGAACGCTTTATCTGCCCATTATTGCTGAGCTAGGCGATCTCTATCTGTAGTCATACGCTGTGGGGCACTAAGGATGATTGAATTTTATGTAGACAAGGGCAAACTGACTCTAGGGAATCTCCCCTAGAATGTTGGCGCTTGTACGTTTGCTGAAGCTTCTCTGGCATTTTTGCAACGGTTCCCGCTTGGTCAGCCTTTGCCAAATCCCGGACTATATAGCCCAGCCTTAAAGCGTTTAACTTCGAATTGTATTTCGTTAATGTTTTATGGCTCAGTTTTCCGATGAGTTTCGCTCTCAAGAGGCGGCTGCGCGTAAGCAACTTGATGGCTTGCAAGATTGTTTAGTCGATAGTCAGGCTAAGTATCGGCGGCTGCAAGCCGATCACGAACAGACGACAGAGGCTTTACGTCAGCAAGAGCTTTTTTTGCGCAGTATTTATAACAACGTCAGAGAAGCCATTTTTGTTGTAGATGTTCTACCGGATGGAGACTTTCGCTACGCTGGGTTTAATCCAGCGTCTGAGCGTTTGACTGGGCTATCGGCTGACCGGGTTATTGGTAAAGCGCCTGAAGATATTTTACCTGCTGCGGCAGCCGGAGCCGTGCGATCGCGCTATCAAGCCTGCCTAGACCAAGGGAAAACAATTGAATACGAAGAAAAGCTGCCATTTTCGGGCAAAGAAACCTGGTGGCTCACCGTTCTCACGCCGCTGCGAGAAGCCGCTGCCATTCACCGCATTATTGGCGTCAGCCTCAACATCACTGAGCGCAAACAAATGGAGGTGCGCTTAGCCGCGCTAAACCAAGACTTAGAAGCGCGGGTGGCTGCTCGAACGGCGGAGCTAGAGGTGGCTAATCAGCTTAAGGACACTTTGCTGCAGCGAGAACGGCATGCCAAAGCTGAAATTGAAGCCGCCAGACAGGCTTTGAGTTTGAGCGAACAGCGCTATCGCTCTGTGGTAGACAATGTCCGCGAGGTGATTTTTCAGACAGATGTAGACGGGTGCTGGACATTTCTAAATGCTTCATGGCAGACGGTTTCTGGTTTTTCGCTGGCAGAAAGCTTAGGTCAGCCTTTTTGGCAGTACTTTCATGTTGAAGATCAGCCTTGGTGCCGCGATCGCTTGCAGCAGGTTAACCAGGTTGATCTGCAACAGCGGCGAGAAGTAAGGCTGCAAACTCAGACTGGCGATTTGCGCTGGGTAGAAATTGATATTCAGCCCAATTATGACGAAAGCGCAACTTTCACCGGGGCAGTTGGGGTGATTAATGACATCAGCGATCGCCGCCATGCTCAAGAAATGCTGGAGTCTAGAGCCAATGAACTGACTCAAATCAACACCCTGCTGTTACAGACAACAGCGCTGCTCGAACGTCGCAACCAAGAACTCGACCAGTTTGCCTATGTGGCTTCCCACGATCTCAAAGCACCTCTACGGGCGATCGCCAACCTTTCAACCTGGCTAGAAGAAGACTTAGGCGACCAGTTGCCAGCCGAGAGCCAAGAGCATATGCGGCTGATGCGAGGTCGGGTTCACCGTATGGAAGCCTTGATTGAGGGGCTTTTAGCCTATTCCCGCATTGGGCGCAAAGAAGTTCCTACAGAAACTTTTTCGCTACAAGAGCTGCTAGAAGAAATTATCGATTCTCAAGCTCCTCCCGAAAATTGTGACATTCATCTCCAACCCGATCTGCCCACGTTGACCACTAAGCGGCTGATCTTACGGCAAATTTTTTCCAACCTGCTCAGCAACGCCATCAAGTACAACGACAAGCCTCAAATTGAAGTAACTATTCAGTGCCAGGATCGAGGCGAGCACTATGAATTTGCCGTCAGTGACAACGGCCCAGGAATTTCGCCTCAGTACCATGAGAAAATTTTTCAGGTTTTTCAAACGCTGGAGGCACGCGACAAGACGGAAAGCACAGGTATTGGCTTATCCATTATCAAAAAGATTATCGATACCGAAGGAGAGGTCATTACGGTAGACTCTCAGTTGGGCCAGGGGTCAACGTTTCGCTTCACTTGGTCGAAGCAGCATTGAAAGCGGCTTTTCAACTCACTCAGCGCTGAGCCATAAAGCTATGCCCCTACGGTTAAGCAACTTAAATGGCTGAAAGCTGCTGAAAGAGAGCTTTTTATTCTGACTTTAGGCTTTTGCCTTCAGCTATTAGCCAGTCAAATCTTGTCAATTTAGGGGGCGCAAAAGAAGAAGCTGTAGAGTCTATCCCCTAGCAGATAGGTATTGGGCATAAGAATTGATATAAAGGATGCAAACCCTTACTCAAAGCGACCGCGCCTCATGGACTCTAGAGCAATCAATATTTTGTTAGTAGAAGATGACGAAGTTGATGTCATGAATGTCAAGCGGGCTTTTAGAAAAAATAATATTGTGAATCCGCTTTACATTGCTGGCAACGGTTTGGAAGCTCTGGAGATGTTGCAGGGAAGCGAAAAGCAGTCGCCGTTGATTCCCTCCGAAAGAAGGCTGATTTTGCTTGATCTAAACATGCCCAAGATGGGCGGTATCGAGTTTTTGCAAAATTTAAGAGCTGATCCCCAATTGTGCTTGACGCCCGTTATCGTGCTCACCACCTCTAATCAGGATCAAGATCGGGTAGAAGCCTATAAATTAAATGTTGCAGGATACTTGTTGAAGCCTGTTACTTTTCTTAATTTTGCTGAGGTGATGGCTACCTTAAACAAGTATTGGACCCTCTGCGAAATGCCGTAAGCCCCTTGCTGCCCTAATCATTAATGGAAAGAACGCCTGCTGCTACCTCAACTGCTGAGTCAACAAATCCTTTAAAGATACTTATTGTTGATGATGACGAGATTGATCGTTTAGCAGTTCGTCGTGCCTTTAGAAAGGCTCATATGCCGCTGCAGTTTAATGAGGCAGAAGACTGTGAAGCCGCGATCGCGACTTTGCGCCAGTGTTCGGTAGACTGTGTCTTCTTAGACTATCGCTTACCCGATATGGATGGTCTAGAACTGGTCAAGGCGCTACGGCAGGCCGGGTTCAAAATTCCGCTAATTGTGCTGACTGGGCAAGGTGATGAGGAAACCGCCGTTGAACTGATGAAGGCAGGTGCTTCTGACTACCTTTCAAAGTCTAGAATCACACCTGGAACGCTGGTGCGCTGTTTGCGCAATGCCATTCGGGTTTACGAAGCTGAATTAGAAGCAGAACGGGCGCAAAAAGAACTGCGAGAAAAAAACGAAATCCTAACCCGGCAAAATTTAGAGTTAGAAAGACAGCGTCAACAAATTCAACTACAAAACATTGAGCTAATTCGCGCCTCGCGGCTGAAGTCTGAGTTTTTAGCCACCATGTCCCATGAGCTAAGAACCCCGATGAATGCAATTATTGGCTTTTCTCAAATTTTGCTGCGACGAGGTGAAGGGGTTTTTACTAAGCAGCACATGGATATGGTGCAGCGTATTCTCAACAATGGTAAAAACTTACTGGCGTTGCTCAACGATATTTTGGATTTTTCTAAAATCGAGGCAGGCCGTTTGCAGCTAAGGCTAGAGCGATTTGACCTGGCAACGCTGATAGAAGCGACAACAGAAGAACTGCGATCGCTTGCCGAAGAGCGGGGTCTAGCCCTAAAGCTAAGGATGCAGATCAGCGATCCGTGGGTCGTCAATGACCCCAATCGATTGCGGCAAATTTTGGTGAATCTGCTTTCTAACGCCATCAAATTTACCGACAGAGGACAAGTTTCTGTCGAACTGTCTGAAATTTCGCCAGACAAAATTCGCTTAAAGGTAATTGATACAGGCATTGGTATTGATCCAGGCCACCTCAAGCATATTTTTGAAGCCTTCAGACAGGTTGATCAAACCAGCACCCGTCGCCACCCAGGTACGGGCTTAGGGCTGGCGATCGTTGACTCTCTGGTTAAGATGATGAACGGCATGATTGAAGTCGATAGTCAGCTTGGTCAAGGATCGGTTTTTTCGGTTGATTTGCCGCGTCACATCAAAATGCCCGATAAGAACAACTCTACCTTGCCCCATGAGGTAGACATTCCGCCTCAGAACTTAAGCGGTTTGCTTAAGTTCTGAGGCGGAATTATCTATCGGGCGATTGCTAGCCCGATTCATAGAATCTGCTAAAGTCTGCCTGAGTTTAAAACTTGTGTGTCCTTGTCAGCGTGTTTGAAATCCGATGCTTCAACCTCTTAATACAGATACCTCCCTTTTATCTCAGCCCGTCAGCGATCGCATTTTGGTAGTGGATGATTCCCCTGACAATTTGTTTCTAGTGCAAACAATTTTGGAAGAAGAAGGGTACCAGCTCAGTTTTGCCGAGGACGGACGAACTGCTTTACAAAAGATTTACCAGTCGCCCCCTAGTCTGGTTTTGCTTGATGTGATGATGCCGGGGATGAATGGCTATGAAGTAACCCAAAAAATTCGCGGCAACGCCGATTTGCCCTTTATTCCCATTTTGCTGGTGACTGCCCATGAAGAATCGAGTGTGGTTAAAGGGCTAGACACAGGCGCAGACGATTTTATTCGTAAACCTTTTGATATGGATGAGCTGCTGGCGCGGGTGCGGGCGCTGCTGCGGCTAAAGCACAGCATTGACGCCGAGCAGGAAATTATGCGGCAGCGAGAAGATTTCGTCTCTCGCCTGACGCACGATCTGCGGACGCCGTTGGTGGCGGCAGATCGAATGTTGGCGTTACTTAAAAAAGGGACATTTGGCGAGGTTGCCCCAACTGCCCAAGACGCGATTGATGGCATTGTGCGCAGCAACCAAAACCTGCTGCAAATGGTTAATACTTTGCTAGAGGTCTACCGTCACGAAGCGGGTAAGAAAACAATGACCTTTGCTCGCTTTGACTGCGAAGCCTTGATTCGGGATGTTGGCGAGGAACTGCGCCCCTTGATAGAAGAAAAAGGGCTAAGTTTGCAACTGAATAACCACGTGCCCGAAACGGCAGCCTGGGATGGCAAGCTGATTGGCGACTGTTTGGAAATTCGGCGGGTGATTACCAACCTCATCGGTAATGCGATCAAATTTACCGATGAGGGGTCGATTACGATTAGCCTACAGCTATGCGAAGCCGCTGCAATAGCTGAGGCGGCTGAAGATCTGATGATGATCAGCATTCAAGATACTGGCACAGGGATTGCACCAGAAGATCAGCAGGAAATCTTTGAATGGTTCCGCCAGGGCAACCACATGCGAGCGGGCAGCGGCTTGGGGCTGCACCTGTCGCATCGCATTATCAAAGCTCACCAAGGTCACATTGAAGTAGAGTCTCAATTGGGTGAGGGGAGTACGTTTCGGGTTTATCTGCCGATCGCTACGGCCATTGCACCCTAAACCAATGCCCGCTAATCAAGCAGCCCTTCTGCTAAACCGCGATCGCTTAGCAATTGCTAGTCGCCAATACGCTCCTCGGTTTTAGCGTGGAACCAGTGAATGCGATCGCTTGGTAGCGCTAGGGTAATGTCTTCATCGTTCCAGCGGGCATCAGAAGATAAAAGTGCCCGTAAGATAGTCTTTTCTTCACCATCAACTCGAATACTAAGCAAATAGCTCATCCCCAAGTTTTCAACCAGAAAAACCTGACCGTGAAGGGTCGTGACGTCTTCTTCCGGTTGCGCCAGACGTACATGCTCAGGGCGAATGCCTAAAATAATGGCTTGTGGCGATCGCGCCGCCTTAGGCAGCGGAATTTTAAAGTCCCCCAATACTGCATGATTTCCCTGGCAAGGCAGCGACATCAGGTTCATTTGCGGACTGCCGATAAACCCAGCCACAAAGCGATTAGCTGGCTGGGTATAGATCACCTCTGGCGTATCTAACTGTTGCAACAAGCCCTTATTTAGCACCGCCACTTTAGACGAAAGCGTCATCGCCTCAGTTTGGTCATGGGTAACGTAGACGACGGGGGATTTCTGTTTTTGAAAGATCTGCTTTAAATCGGCGCGTACCTGCTCCCGTAGCAAGGCGTCTAAATTACTCAGCGGCTCATCAAGCAAAAAGACATCGGGTTCACGTACCAGCGCCCGCCCCAAGGCTACCCGTTGCCGCTGCCCGCCAGAAAGTTTAGCTGGTTTGCGATCGAGCAGTTCATCTAGCCCCAAGACCCGAGAAGCTTCTTGAATCCGGGTTTGAATTTCTCCCGTCGCTAAGTCGCGCAGCTTCAGCCCAGAGGCCATGTTGTCATAGACCGTCATATGGGGATAAAGGGCATAGCTTTGGAAGACCATCGCAATATTGCGATCGCCAGGAGGTAACGTGGTCACATTGCGATCGCCAATAAACACCTTGCCGTTGGTGGGCTGCTCTAATCCGGCAATTAGCCGCAAAATCGTAGACTTACCGCAACCCGAAGGGCCAACCAGCGTCAAAAATTCGCCATTCTCTACCTGCAAATCCAAATCTTTCACAGGCACAATCTGACGGCTGTAGGCTTTTCTCAGGTTTTTGATTTTTAGCTTTGACATAGATCTTTTGAGTTTTAAGTTTTGGGTTTTAAGTTTTAAGTTTTGAGCCTCAGTTTT